>NZ_DATCMV010000070.1:0-3956 GCF_036563125.1 Microbulbifer sp. | reverse complement strand
TCCGCCACGTAGGTTACGCGCTCAGTACGGATACCGATGGTTTCGTCGTTGCGGGAATCGGTTTTGTCTTCCGCCTTGTGGGCGTCTGCATAGGCGGCCAGGCCGTTCGGGCTTTGCGTGTTCAGCAGCTGGGGAATAAATCTCACCGTGGAGCCCACGAGGGTGGCGGTGACGGTGCGGGAAAAGGCATCACCCGTGCGCATTTTTTCTGGCTCACCCTCGATGCTTTGAGTGAGGGTCAGATCCCGCGCGGCAATAAACGGTTGCAATCCCTCGGCACCCTTGGGCGTACTGACCACAATGGCGGGCGGTGCGAGCTTGAGCGCCGCCTGCAGATCACCGCCGCCGTCGGGATTCTTGTAGATGACCTTGATCTCTCCAGCGGCGAGGCGATAGGTGCCCGGTGCCAGCGGTACGATAAGGTACTCACGGGTGACCCCGGACCAGGTGTTGCCGTCGATCACCTGGCTGACCGCGAGCGACGAGCGACCGGGCAGGGTGATGGAGAGATTGGGCTGGTCAAATTCGGGAAAATCCGCCGGCTTGGTCATCCACGTTGGTACCAGAATGGTGACCACCAAGGAGAGCGATTGACCGGGCACGGCCTTTTCCGCCGACAGGCGGGATTCGATCCGCGGTGCATCCGCGGCCACGGTCAGGGCACTGGTAAACATCCAAAGGGTGAAGGTGAGAATCCAGCGTTTCACCGGCGATTCTCCCCGCTGCCTTTGTCATTATTTTTTGCGCTGGCGGCTTCGGCGGCAAAGCGCTGTTTGAGATATTCGCTGGTGCCGGTGTCGAGCGTGGACATCCACTGCTCGGCACTCACCGGGTTTTCATTTTTCGCCTTGTCCTGCTGCTGCGGTTTCTGCTGCGGTTGTTCCAGTTCGGACTCCTCGCCTTGTTCGCCGGACGGCTGCAGTTCCTCTTCCTCTTCGCCGCGGGAACTTTGCATATACGCGAGAATTTTTTGCGTCAGTTCCAGGTTTTTTTGTGCGCCGGGAAATTCGGGGTCGAATTGCAATACCTGCTGAAATGCCGCGATGGAATCCTCGTATTGCCCGGTTTTGGTCAGTGCCATGGCCCGGGTAAACAGCGCCTCAGGGGTATCGAGTTCGGCGAGAACATTGGCTGCGTCTTCAAACTGCCCGGCCTGGTAGAGGGCGTAGCCCCTGCGGTACGGATCCTGAAAGCTGGCCGCGGCGCGGCGGTAGTCTTTGCGGAAGCTGAACCACTGTCCTAACTGATCCGGAGTGAGGAGCCTGCCCAGCAGCCTGCCGTCGCCACTGGCGCTCGGCTGTGGATTTTGCGCCGCGACATTGTCGGGTAGACCTTGCATCATCGTGAACGCCAGCAGGATAACGGCGCTGGTGGAAAGTGCCCTGCGGGACCCATTCCTTCCAGACATCGCCCAGCCGCGGCGAAACCACAGCAGCGCGAGCAATGCCGCCGGCCACGCCAGCCACCAGCCGCGATCTTCCCACTGCAGGTTTTTGTCGGATGCCAGTGCCTGGCGGAAGGCGCTGTCGAAATAGCGGTTGAGCGCGCGCAGGTCACTCTTGTCCGCGCTCACACGCTCCACCCGCGCATCGCGTACTTTGGAAATAGCGCCGCCATTCTGGTTGCCTGGCGCTACGAGCAGAAAGCCCAATCCGTTTTGATTGTTGTGTTGTGACATGGCGTTGGCATCGTCATCGCTGAGGCTGTTGAGTAAAAACAGGATGCCGCCGGGAGTCTCCTCATTGGCAAGAATCTGTTCCGCGAGTTTCAGCGCCGCTGCGGCGTTCTCTCCCGGTACCGGCATTACCTCCGGGCTCAGTCCTTCCAGATAGGGGCGCAGCAATGCCTGGTCATCGGTCAATGGCACCACGCGATGGGCGCTGCCCGCATAGGCGACCAGCGCCGTGGGCGCGCCGTCGCGGGTCTCCAGCAGGTCGAGCACTTTCTGTTTGGCGCGGGCGAGGCGGTCGGGCGGTACGTCTTTTTCCAGCATGCTTTCACTGACTTGCAGTGCCACTACCAGTGGTGTGGTCTTGGCCATCAGCGGGTCCGGCAGGCGCGTCCAGCTGGGGCCGGCGGTGCCGAGGGTCAGAAGTACGAGCAACAGTGCGATCAGGTCCACCGGTTTTAACAAACGCCGGCGTTGATCGCCCACCACCAGGGCCTGCGCCAGGTGCGGGGCAATTGGTCCGCTATTTTGGGCGTCCCTGTGCTGGTCGCGTCGGAAGTACCACCACAGAAGCAGAATCAGCGGCAATAGCAGCAGCCACGCCGGGCGCAGGAAGTGGAACGCGGAGAAATCGGTGAGCAGCGTGCTCATGTTGCGGTCCGGCGTCGTGCCATTCTCGATGGCTGCAGACGGGCCGCGAGGCCGAGCAGGCCCAGCAGCAACGCGAGGCCCAAGGGCCAGTGCGCCAGGGCGTGGTGGGGGCGGTAGGTTTCACTGTCGATCATTTTCGGCGCCAGTTTGTCGATCTGGTCGTATACCGCCGCCAGCGCCTGTTCGTCGTTGGCAAAATAAAACTCGCCGCCGGTACGTTTGGCGATGGCTTTTAGGGCGTCCACATCCACCCGGTTTTCTTCCACGTCGCTGTCCGGGTCGCCCACGCCGATGGTGAGAATCTTGACCTTGCGCTGGGCGGCAATGGCGGCGGCGTTGATCGGGCTCATGGTGCTGGCGGTGTCGCTGCCGTCACTCAACAGGATCAGCAGGCGCTGTTCCACCTCGCTGCTTTCAAACTGGCGGATGGCGAGGCCGATGGCATCGCCCAGTGCGGTGTGGGGGCCGGCCATGCCCACCTCAGTTTCCTGCAGTAATTCGAGCACCGTATCCAGGTCGGTGGTCAGTGGTGCCTGCACAAACGCCTTGGTGCCGAACACGATCAGCGCCACGCGCTCGCCTTCACGGCTTTTGAGAAATTGCGTTAACACCTGTTTGACGCCGTCGAGACGCTGCATTTTTTGGCCATCGCTGGCGATAAAGTCCTCCTGTTCCATGGAACCGGAAATATCCACGGCGACAATCAAGTCCCGCGCGGGCTTTTGCAGTGTCACCGCATCGCCCTCGTATTCCGGCCGCGCCAGGGCGGTGACGATCAGCGTCCAGATCATGGCACCCAGCAGCCACTGCCAGCGACTGCGGTCGAGCACCACCGCACCCGCGCCGGGCTTTATGCCGATGGCCTGCACCAGTTGCTGGAAAAACGGCACCCGCAGGGCGGGCACGCGCTCCCGGTGAGCCGGTACGAATTTCCACACGAGAAATGGCAGCGGCAACAGGGCCAAGGCCCAGGGAGTGGCAAAGTCGATCACGGCGGGGCCTCGGCAGTTTTGCGGGGCCAATGAAACCGGCGTGAACTTGGGTGGTCGACCTTGTGCTGGCGAATCCAGTCACGCGCGGCCTGCGCCAGCGCACCGGACTGTGCCGGTCTCTCTTTGCGGTAGGGGCCCTGCAACAAAGCGCGCCCCACGTCGCCGCTGAAGCCGTTGCCCGGGTAGCGCTGGTTGAGAAAGCCGAGCCAGTGGTCGCCGGTCAGTGCCGCAACTTCGGTGCGGGGATAGGCGACGAGGGCCGTGCGGCGCAGTATTTCCGCGATCTGTGCGGGATCCTCCGCGGCCTGCTGCAGTTCGGCGAGCGCGGCGCGTCGATAGGCATTGGCGCGATAGGTCTGTATTTGCCGCCAAACAAAAAATACAAGCAGCAGTAGCAGGAGCGCGGCGAGACCTTTTGCCGCAGGGGTTGCCGGCCACATGGAGACCGCTGGGGGCTGCGGCGGTGGTACCAGCTGCGCGATCATATCCGGCAGGGTTTCGTCTCCCGCTGCGGCATTGCTGTTCGCGTTGCCCGTGGTGTTTTCTGTGGGCGGGTCTTGTGTGGCTGGGGCCTGCTGCATTCGCCTAATCCTTTGCCACTTGCTTGTGCCCGGGGTGTGCCGGGTAGGGCATCAATCCCAGCA
>NZ_DATCMV010000068.1:0-85923 GCF_036563125.1 Microbulbifer sp. | reverse complement strand
CAGCTTGCCGAGCAGCAGCATAAAAACACTGCGCTCGAGCGCGAGAACCGCCAACTACTGCGGGAAGTTCGCAGCCTCAAGGAAGGTACCGACGGCGTAGAAGCCAAAGCCCGCTACGATCTCGGCCTCATTAAAGAAGGCGAAACCCTGTTTATTTTTCTCGACCAGGACAAGCAAAAGACTCCTGAGCAGGCACAGCGAGAAAAAGAATGATCACCTCCGTAAACCCAGTTGAAAGCAATTACTGGGTCATCGTCCCCGCTGCCGGCTCCGGCAAGCGTATGGGGGCAGAAACTCCCAAACAGTACCTGCCGCTCAATGGCAACCCCCTGATTGCCCATACCCTGGAAAACATCCTGTCCTGGCCGGGTCTCGAGGGGGTCATCGTCGCCATTGCCGCCGATGACCGCGAGTTTTCAAGCATCGCTGCCGCGCAGGATCCGAGAGTGTTCACCGTTACTGGCGGGGCCGAACGAGCTGATTCCGTTCTCGCTGCGCTCGATTACCTCAGCGCGCGTGTGAATCCCGCAACCCCAGTGCTCGTACATGACGCCGCCAGGCCCCTGGTCGCCCTCGACGATATACAGAAATTGCTCGCCGCCGCGCCCATGGCACTGCTGGCGCAACCCGCCAGTGACACCATCAAACAGTCACAGCCGGGCGAAGGCGGTACCACAGTGGTTCGACAGACTCTGCCGAGAGACCAGATATGGCTCGCGCAGACACCGCAAAAAGCACCGCTTGGCCTGTTGCGCGACACCCTGATGCGGGGGCTCGAAAACAATCCGCTCGCGATCACCGATGAGGCCAGCGCACTGGAGCAGGCGGGTTATCACCCTGAACTGGTGGCCGCCTGCCGCAGCAACTTCAAAATCACCCATCCGGCCGACTTGATACTGGCGGAGGCCCTGTTGCAACACCGGGCTGGTGAACACTCTGCAGGAAAGAATGTATGAATTTGAGAATTGGCCAGGGCATTGACGTACACGCCTTTGGTCCCGGCGATCACGTAGTCCTCGGTGGCGTTGTCATTCCCCACGAGCAGGGCCTCGTCGCCCACTCCGATGGCGATGTACTGCTGCACGCGCTTGCCGATGCGCTATTGGGGGCGTTGGCACTGGGTGATATTGGCAAACACTTCCCCGACACCGATGATGCCTACTCCGGTGCCGACAGTCGTGTGCTGCTGCGTCACGTAATGAGCCTGATTCACCAGCGTGGCTACCGCCTGGTCAACGCCGATGCCACCCTCATCGCGCAGGCCCCGAAAATGGCGCCACACATCGACGCCATGCGGGAAAATATTGCCGAAGACTGTCAGGTAAGCGCCGACAGCATCAGTGTCAAAGCCACCACCAGTGAAAAACTCGGTTTTACCGGTCGCAAGGAAGGTATTGCCGCGCAGGCGGTAGTGCTGCTGGACCGAGCTGCAGGAAGTGCACCGTGAGCGAAAACAAACAGGACTGGAACCTCGACTGGCCCCGGGCTCTCGGCGGCGCCGCCATCACCGCAGACTTTCGCTCCGAGCCGGAAGACTTTGTGGTGGACGAACTCGCTGCGCCGCTGGAGGGCGAGGGTGAGCACGTCTATTTACATATCCGTAAACGCGGCGCCAACACCGGCTATGTTGCCCAGCAACTGGCGCAACTGGCCGGGGTGCAGAGCAACGATGTGGGCTTTTTTGGCCTCAAGGACCGCCATGCGGTGACTACCCAGTGGTTCAGTGTGTGGCTGGCGCAAAAGCCGGAGCCGGACTGGAAGCGGCTGGAAAATGAAGAAGTACAGGTGCTGCAGCACTTCCGCGGCCAGCGCAAGCTTCGTCGTGGCGAGCACCTGGGTAATCGCTTTGAGATCCGTCTGCGCAATGTGCAGGGTGACCGCGCTGCCGCTGAGGCGGTGCTGGAACGTATCGCAACCGGTGTCCCCAATTATTTTGGCGAGCAGCGTTTCGGCCATGAAGGTGGCAACCTGAATCTGGTAGAAACAATGCTGGCGGAGCAGGCGGCGGGAAAGCGCCGGCGCACGCCGCGCAACCAGAAGGCATTCGCCATGTCTGCCGCCCGCAGCTGGCTGTTCAATCAGGTACTGGCCCGCCGCATCGAACAGGGGAATTGGCAGGTTGCGCTGGAAGGTGAGCCGGAACCTATCCCCACAGGGCCACTTTGGGGGCGCGGCCGCAACCTGGCCGCCGACGCCCAGCTGAAACTTGAAAGCGAGGCCATGGAGCCCTGGAAACCCTGGTGTGACTGGCTTGAACACTGCGGGCTCAGCCAGGAGCGGCGCGGGCTGGTACTGCAGCCGGAGGGATTCCAGTACCTGTGGCAGGGCGACGATCTGACGGTCACTTTCGCCCTTCCCCCAGGTACGTTTGCTACTGCGCTACTGCGTGAAGTGGCTGAGCTGGTCAATCAGTCCGATCGCGCAATAAAATAAACGACAACAAAATGTGACCGGTGGCGCATTTGTGACCCCGGCCAGTCGCTGGATGTGCTGGGAATTTGGCATTTCAGTGAATTGCTTGCAGGGAGACAGTGCGTCCTTATGGATCGTTTGAGACACGAAGGTCTGGGTATGACATCCCAGCGTACCCGCAATCGCCTGATTCAGCGCTTGCGGGACGAAGGTATCAGCAGCGAGGAGGTGCTGGATGTGATGGCATCCACACCCCGTCACCTGTTTCTGGATGAGGCCCTGGCTCTCCGCGCCTACGAAGACACCGCCCTGCCCATCGGCTACGGCCAGACCATCTCCCAACCCTACATCGTCGCCCGCATGACCGAGCTTCTGATGAGTCGTGCTCGCTCGCGCGCCCGCGTGCTGGAAGTAGGTGCAGGGTCAGGGTACCAGACCGCTATTCTCGCCCGTCTGGTAGACAAGCTGTATTCCGTAGAGCGTATCGAACCGCTGCTCGCCAAGGCGCGTCAGCGAATGCGGGAGCTGGGGATCTTTAACGTGGAGATGCGTCTCAGCAGCGGTGGCTACGGCTGGCCGGAGCAGGGCCCTTACGACGCCATTCTCTGTGCTGCTGCGCCGGCGAGTGTTCCCGATGAACTCAGGGAACAGCTGGCACCGGGTGGGGTGCTGGTTATCCCGGTGGGAAGCGAGCGCCAGTTTCTGACCATCGTGACCCGCAGCGAAGACGGCAACCGGTTTGATGTGGAAAAGGCGGAGCCGGTGCGCTTCGTCCCCCTTTTGAGTGGAGTAGTGCGCTGATGTCTCTGGATTTGTTTCGCGGTCGCTATTGGGGTGTGGCTGCCCGCGGTGTTGCCATGGGGGCTGCAGATGTGGTGCCCGGTGTGTCCGGCGGAACCATTGCGTTTATCACCGGTATTTATCAGGAGCTGCTGGACTCACTCAGCCGTATCGGCCCGCATACACTGACCACCCTATGGAAACAGGGGGTTGCGGCGGCGTGGCGCCAGATCAACGGGAATTTTCTGTTGGCGCTGTTCGCCGGCATCCTGACCAGTATTTTCAGCCTCGCCAAGCTCATCAGTTTTTTGCTGCACGAGTATCCCATCGTAGTTTGGGCATTCTTTTTCGGTCTGATTCTCGCCTCGGTGGTGCCCATTGTCCGGCATATCCGAGACTGGCGGTGGCAGTGCTGGCTGGCTCTGGTACTGGGCGTGGCGCTGGCAATTCTGGTGAGTGAAATGCGGCCCACGGAAATAGCTGCGACACCCATCACGCTGTTCTTTTCCGGAGCTCTGGCGATCTGTGCGATGATCCTGCCCGGAATTTCCGGCTCCTTTATATTGCTGATGATCGGCATCTATCCGCAGGTGATTGCGGCCGTACATCAATTTCAGCTTAGTGCGCTCGCCTGGTTCGCTGCCGGTGCCGGCAGTGGCTTGCTGTTGTTTAGTCGCCTGCTGTCGTGGCTGATGCATCGCTTCCCTGGTGTGACCCTGTCATTTCTGGTGGGCATACTGCTTGGCAGCCTGAAAATTGTCTGGCCGTGGAAACTGGCCACCAGTGAAATGGCGGGGCTGAATGGTGAGAAACTCGCGCCGATGATGTCCAATGTATTGCCTGCAGAGTTTGCCAGTGTATCCGGCCAGCCCTCCCATTTTCTCGCGGCGGCAGTTGCGGCGGTGGCAGCGGTTATCCTGGTGCTCGCCATCGAATGGCTCAGCTGGCGACATGTAGGAAATGTCGTACAGGAAAAATGAGTCGAAGCTGACATTTGCGGAAGCTGCGGATTACCGCTGTATTTCCAGAACATGACAGGCGATTTCCCGGCGTAACTCCATGGCGTTACGCCGGAAAATTCCGGTGTTGATGGGCGAGGAAAGGTGCAGGTTTTTTTGCCCGCTAAGCGCATAAAATCCACGGTATTCTTTAGACACTTTTTCCATAAATGCACCCCTTTGATGTAAAAAGAGAATAATGAAACGGCGCCAATATCGACAGTTCAGCACAGGGAAAACTGGAATCTCGAAAGGAGAATTGCGCCAAATTTACTTTCTCCTGTGCCGGGTTCTAGGCCTTTTCATACTCTGTGCCGGCACAGTTTCCTGCGCCAGCAATTTTGCTCCCACCTCGACTCTGCAGCAGCCTCCGAGTCACAGAATTCAGCAGCACACCGTCAGCAAAGGGGAAACTCTTTACTCCATAGCCTGGAGATATGGTAAGGATTTCAAAGAGTTAGCTTCGTTAAACGGTATTTCTTCACCCTATCGGATATTTCCCGGACAGCGCTTGCAGCTCTCCGGAAGAGTGCCTGTAAAGGTGACTGCGAAGCCTGTCACGGTAGTAGAAAAGCCCCGTGTACCGGTCAAAAAAGCCGCGGTGAATACCAGGAAACCCGTATCGACTAGTACCCCAAAAACGTCAAATTCGGCCAAATCCACATCTGGCACGAAATGGCAGTGGCCAGTGCGAGGACGGGTGATAGCCACCTACCAGCCGGGTGACCCCTTGCGAAAGGGTGTTGATATCGCCGGTAAAAAGGGGGAATCTGTTCAGGCAGCGGCGGATGGCACAGTGATTTACGCCGGAAGCGCACTGAGAGGTTACGGTAAGCTTTTGATCATCAAGCACAGTGAGGAGTTCCTCAGTGCTTATGCCCACAACGACAAACTGCTTGTGGGTGAAGGTGCGAAGGTCAAGGCGGGGCAACGGATAGCGGAACTGGGTTCGAGTGGTACCGACCGCGATATGCTCCACTTCGAAATTCGCCGGAATGGTCAGCCGGTAGACCCCATGGCCTACCTACCGTGATTTGTCTGGTGTAAGAGGCGCAAGTACCTGCCTGCCAATACGCTGTTGTGCAATAAAAATGGATTTTTATTTATAACCACTTGAGGTAGTCACCGGGATCGGCATTAACTGCCCTGCAGTGACACTACTCACCATTGAGGGTGAGTTGCCGGGAACGGAGGCTGTCGCGTCTGACAGCGACCGGTTCAGCGATCGCAAGCTGTCGAAGCGGCTGATACAGGCAAAGTACAAGGAGTTGGGGAAATGGAAGCACAACGTCGTGATCATCTGGAATACGATACCAGGGCCGATCTCTCGATCGACTCGCTGGATAACGACGATTCCTATGATGAAACTCTGGAATTGGATGAAGACGATTCCTTATCCGAAGATGAAGAAGTAGAAACCAGCCGCCCACGGAGAAAGGCGGCCAAGAAAAGCTCCGAAACCATCTCACCTAGATCTATAACGAAAAGCCCTGCACCGAAAACCACCATCCGCAGGATGGATGACCCCCACGCAAACAAAAATCTTGACGCTACTCAGCTTTATCTCAACGAAATCGGTTTTTCTCCTCTGCTGACTGCGGAGGAAGAGGTTTACTACGCTCGCAAAGCCCTGCGTGGTGATGTGGCGGCGCGCAAGCGCATGATTGAAAGTAACCTGCGGCTAGTGGTAAAAATCGCCCGCCGCTATGTGAGCCGTGGCCTGGCGCTGCTGGATCTGATCGAAGAAGGCAATTTGGGTCTGATTCGCGCAGTAGAAAAATTTGATCCGGAACGTGGTTTCCGTTTCTCTACCTACGCCACCTGGTGGATTCGCCAGACCATTGAACGGGCCATCATGAACCAGACGCGCACCATCCGTCTGCCGATTCATGTGGTCAAGGAACTCAACGTTTATCTTCGCGCTTCCCGCGAACTGGCACAGAAGCTCGACCATGAGCCCTCTGCGGAGGAAATTGCCAACCTGCTGGAAAAACCGGTGGAAGACGTTGAGCGGATGCTCGGCCTCAATGAGCGTATCACTTCGGTAGATACACCCATTGGCCCTTCGTCCGAAAAGACTCTGGTGGATACCATTCCCGATCAGCACGAATCCGATCCCGCAGAATTGTTGCAGGATGAAGATCTGTTCGAAAGTATCAATCGCTGGTTGGGCGAACTGCCGGACAAGCAGTGTGAAGTGGTCTCCCGCCGCTTTGGTCTGCGCGGTTACGAAGCCAGCACCCTGGAAGAAGTCGGCCGTGAAATCGGCCTTACCCGTGAGCGCGTACGCCAGATTCAGGTGGATGCGCTGAAGCGCCTGCGCGAAGTAATGGAGAGCCAGGGGCTCGACGGTATGTCTCTCTTTGCCAATCTCTGATTTGTTTACAGGCGCGGACTGAATAATCGCTCCTCTAAACTATCGCTAGCCAAAACCCGCAACTTGCGTTGCGGGTTTTGTATTTCTGGGCTTGCTTCTGCAGCCTGCCTTGCCGGGCTTGGTATTTAAATTGGTACTTAAGTTAGCGCTTAAAAGGCAGCCGCTAGGGGGAAACCGCGAGCAGAATTATTTCTGCTGCCAGCGCCCCAAATTATCCTGATAATACTCTCCCTTGCTCAGGCGAGCTTCAAGCTTTTCCGCTGCGCGGGCGGCGACCTGGGCAATGTCGATATTGTTGCGCTGGGCAATGGCGGCGTATTCCTGCTTGCGCTTGCTATTAACTTCCGCCACCAGCTTCTCCAGCTCCGGGGAACTCTCCTGTACAACAGCGATATAACCGCTGTTGGCTTCGCCAACCAGGCCCTGAGATTGTGCTTCTTTGAGGGTGATCGCACTGGCCGGCAGGGCAATCAGCAGGGTCAGGGCCAGCAAGCCATTAAGCAGTTTTTTCATGGATGTAAATCCGGACATAGTCTGTTTTCCTTGTCTAAATCATTATGGGTAAGTCTATCGCCCACGGGCGTCAGAAAATCCCTTCCTTGTCTTCAAACAGGTCGTCGAGTTCCCTGTCTACTTTCACGCGAATTTCATGCTCAATCTTGACGTTGAGATTGACGGTTATCGGCTCATTGGGGGCTTGCACCGCTATCGTTGGCGTACAGGCTGCCATCAGGGCGCTCCCGGACAGCAGCGCGAGGCACACTGCCGCCTGTTTGAAAATTCCTGACTGCTTCACTGAATACTCCTTCGTTTCTCAGGTTTACACGTTTTTGTGTTTCAGTCTGGTTACCGCCGAGGTACCTGAGAGTTGTTGATGATTACTATAGATATTGTCCGATTAACCGTAACTGAACAGGCTTTGGCATACGCTCAAAACGGTGCTGAACTTGGGCAATGATGCGGTTTATTGCACCTGACGTTCCAGTACATCGGTGAGGTCACGACTGGCCTGCAGGGAGCGCAGCATCGACGGCACGTTGTTTTCCAAATTCAGGTTGATAATCAGGTCACGGTTGGCATCGATGGCCACGCTGCGCCCGGTCAGTTTCAGGTTCAGGGTAAGATCCCCGCTCAAGGGGTAACTCATGGTGCCAGAAATGTCCCGGTAGTTGTAATCCTCCAGTGCACCGGCGAGCAGTTTGAGCTGGGGGTTACTTCCGAGCATGCTGGGAGAAAAGGCGCCGTAATAGCGCAGCCTGCCGCCGGGTGGACGGGATTGCACTGTGCCATTATCGACGGTGATTCCCTGTCGGTCGGTAGTGAGTGGGATACTCGCGTCGAGCAGGCCGCTGGCAGCAAAATTGGTGGATTCCATTTCCTTCGCCAGGGCGCCGATTGAGAGTCCGGTGAACTGCAAGCGGGAGTGGCGTTCCTCACCTTCCAGGTTCCACACCAGTTTGTCGGCGGTGAGTGCCCCTTCCAGCAGCTCAGCGGAGAAACTACCCAGCGTCAGGTCTCCGTTGGCAGTCAGCGATAGCAAGAAATGCATATTGTTGACTGCCACGCCTGTGTCTAGCGACTTTACGGAAACCGGAACCGGATTCGCCGTTACCCATTTACCGGCGTCCTGCTGCAGGGCGACCTGTGCGTTGATGCCCACCGCAAAACTGTCATTGCGCTGGAGGGCGGTATCGGTAAACGTGAGCTGTAGTTGATCTTTTCCCGACGCAGGCCAGCTGAGGCTGGCCTCAGCCTGTAATTTTCCGCCGACGATATCTGCGGGCAGCCCATGCACGCTGCGGCCCAGGTTGCTTTTGGGGGAAAACTCCGTCTGTGGAAGCTCAAGCTTCAGACTGCCCTGGCCATTCTTCAGGTTGTGTCGCCAGGAGGCATGGAGCGTAACTTGCCCGCCACTGATGTCGCTGCGGCCACTGATCTGCTGATCCACAAACTGCCATTGCCCGCGGGTGGCAATATCGGCTTTGTATTGCTTCAGCGCGCGAATGTTCAGGCTGTCTGCGTGGAAACTTGCGGCGGCACGGAGCTTCATTGGTTGGTCAATGTGGTGAGTAACGCTCAGGTCTTCAACAAATACTACACCGCGTAGCTGATCTTCACCGATGCCCAGTGGGTCGAGGTTCACCGCCATTTGTGGAGCTTCGCAGGACAGTGTGCCATTTTGCAGCTGACACTTGGTCTGTTGTACAAAAAACTCAGGTTTGCCAATGGTGATATCTCCAGAGATTCCCTGGCCGGCACTCATGTTCAGTTCCCGCAGCGCGACGGACATTTTACCGGCTTCTGCAGAGGTAACCTGCGCTTCGGCGAGTGCGAGGTTGATGTTGCTCACGCTCGTGCTGGCTTTCGGCAGTATCAGTTCTGGTATTGTTGCCTTTAATTGCAGGGTGCAATTAATGGCGGGCAAACCGCGGCAGTGAAATTTTTCCAGCTCGCCTTGCAGCTCGGGTGATGTGCCATTTTTCTGACGGGGTTTAACCGCTTCCTGTACAGAAAAGGAAAGCCGGGAAAGCTCCAGATCCACCCTGCCGGGAAGTCGCATGGATGAAATCTTGATTGGCCCGCCGCCATTTAGCTTGATCAGAGGCTGTTGCCAGTTAACTGCCGCTAACGGATTGTCGTCTGCTGGCAGTTCCAGCTGAAATACCGCCTCGTCTTCCAGGGCAATTTCTGCGAGAACTTGACGGATCTCTGGTACTTCGATGCCACTCACAAGCCCATCGAAACCCGGGAGCGTAAACCCCCCGGCGAATGTCGCGGTTCCGTGCATTGCCGCCAGTGGAATTTGCCTGCGTAAATCTTGCCACTTGTGCGACTGCCAAAGTGGCGACACTTCGTCCAGCTTTGTCTGTCCGCGGAATTGTACGCGCGGAATACTGTTCTCTGTGGCCAGTACGAAATTACTGGTCAGTAGGGGAGTTACTATCGGGACATGCTCTGGTTCAGATCTGCGGCCGATACGGAGCTCCAATGCTCCCACTACAGATCCCACAGACAGAGGGGTAACTGCGTGGATAAGCAGTTTGACCGGCTGTGGGGTGGTGATTTCAGCTGTGAGTGGGAGACCGGTAATCTCCTCCGGTAACGTCGCGGCAAGTGCACGGGTTTCCATATCCACAGTGATATTGCGCAGGTCTCCTGCGCCGGTAAACTGGTCCGGGATTTCGCCGCGGATTTTCAAATCCAGAGTTCCGTGCAGTGATTGCACAATATCGATCCAGACCTCCGGCTTGTTACTGTTGATCCCAATCTGCTGTATCAGCGTTCGCAGTTGTCCGGTGGCTAACTCCAGATGACTGTCAAATTTCCATTCTGCCGGGTGGTCTTCGTGATCTGTTTCTGTTGCCGGCGCCAATAGTGTATCCAGTCGTGCTATGGATAGCTCTGCGTGCACTAGTTTCAACGTTGCCCTTGGCAGAGACTCCTCATTCTCGATTCCCAGCTCCAGGCGGCACTCACCACAGCGATTGCTGCGCAGTTCAGCATTGATCCTGTGTTCGGGAGATTGCAGCGCAGAAAATGAAAGCGCGTCATCGATCCGGTTGGGCCAGCTAATGTGTCGGACTTCCAGTTTGCGTACTGGTAGATTGCGCAGGCCTTGCAGCGTCTTCCCGAGCGCGAGACCGGTAGCACCATCAGGTCGCCTGGTGTTGCCAATTTCCGGGGGGCGGGCGTTTGCTTTCGGATCTCCCTGTGCCGGCTCAGGAACGGTATTGTCGCCGGCAACGTTACCGGTATCGGTGATCGATTCGGGTGATGAGACGAGACTCAGGTATTCGACGATCACCTCAGACGCCGGCGGGGATTGCGTTCTGGTGCTCAGCAACTTGCGCAGCAGGGTGGGAACGTGACTCACCGATATGCCGCTCAGTTCGAAAGAAAATCGGTCGCGGGTCTCCAGGCGCAGGTGCTCAATTTGTGCGCTGATCCCCTGTTCTGTGCGGACAAGTTCCAGCCCCTGTATTTCCGCCAGGTGTAGGCCATCCAGTGGGCGGTTGATCACTGCCGGTAACCAAGCATGTCTCGCCATCCAGCCGCCAACCGCGACTAGCAGGAGAAGTACCATGGAGCCTGTAATGATTTTCAGGGCGCGGGGGGCAAATCGCACGAAAACCTCGGTTGACCGACTTGAGAATCCACTTCTAAATGTAGAGACTAACTCGTGAGAATAACGACAGGGGCAAAAATTGTGAAATTTGGAATGACAGATATACGCGGGAAAGCCAGGCAGGTCCGGGGGGTACTGGCGATGACCGCGGTTTCATTGCTGGGCACTCTGTCACTGGTGAATAGCGTTCATGCCTATGACCGCATCAATGGTGAAGGGTTCGCCAGCCGTTCGCCAGTACTTGCCACTCAGGGCATGGCCGCTACCAGCCAGCCGCTGGCGACCCAGGTGGCGCTGGATATCCTGAAGAAAGGTGGCAGTGCGGTAGACGCCGCCATTGCGGCAAACGCGGTCCAGGGACTGATGGAGCCGACGGGCAATGGAATTGGCGGGGATCTGTTCGCCATCGTCTGGAGCGCCAAGGACAAGAAGCTGCACGGTTTGAACGCCAGTGGGCGCTCGCCGAAATCGCTGCCATTCCGTTATTTCGCCGACAATAATCTGGACAAGATCCCGGCCCATGGTCCCTTGCCCGTATCCGTACCGGGCGCGGTGGACGGCTGGTTTGAACTGCACCAAAAATTTGGTCGCTTGCCGATGAAAGAGCTGCTGGCTCCGGCGATCCAGTATGCCAATGACGGCTTTCCGGTGACTCAGCTGGTGGCCTATTACTGGAATCGCTCGGTGCCGGTGCTGGAGAAATACCCGGGCTTCCGTGAAACCTACATGCCCGATGGTCGTGCGCCGCAGGAGGGGGAAATCTTCCGCAATCCGCGACTGGCGAAAACCCTGCAGAAAATCGCAGACGGCGGTCGCGACGCCTTCTATAAAGGGGATATCGCTCAGGAGATAGACCGCTATATGAAGGCCAATGGCGGTTTCCTTTCCTTTGAGGATCTGGCCGGCCACCAATCGGACTGGGTGGAACCGGTGTCCACCAACTACCGCGGCTACGACGTGTGGGAGCTGCCGCCCAATGGCCAGGGTATTGCGGCGCTGCAGATCCTCAATATTCTCGAGGGCTACGACCTGGCGAAGCTGGGGCGCCTGAGCCCTGAGTATGTACACCTGTTTACCGAGGCGAAAAAGCTCGCGTTTGAGGATCGCGCCAAATATTACGCGGATCCCGCCTTCAACGATTTGCCGGTAAAAGAACTCATCTCGAAATCCTATGCGGATAAACGCCGCAAGCTGATCAACCGAGACAAGGCCGCCAAGCGTTACGATGCCGGTACCGTCGCCCTGCGCCATGGGGATACCATCTACCTCACCACCGCGGACAGGGATGGCAATATGGTGTCGCTCATCCAGAGCAACTATCGCGGTATGGGCTCGGGTATGACACCCGGTGAACTGGGCTTTATTCTGCAGGATCGCGGGGAGATGTTCAGTCTGAAAGAAGGCCATTTCAACCAGTACCAGCCGGGCAAGCGCCCATTCCACACCATCATTCCCGCCTTTGTGACCAAAGATGGCAAACCCTGGCTCAGCTTCGGGGTTATGGGGGGCGCCACGCAGCCGCAGATGCACGCGCAGGTGATTATCAACATGGTGGACTTCGGCCTGAACGTTCAGGAGGCGGGCGACGCGGCGCGTATCCTGCACACCGGCTCCAGTCAGCCCACCGATGAGCTGATGGAAGATGGCGGCTACCTCAGCCTCGAAGATGGTTTCCCGATGGAAACCCGGCGCGAGCTGGTACAGATGGGGCATCAGGTACGCTTTGAAAGCGGCCCGTATGGTGGCTACCAGGCCATCCTGAAAGACAAAAATGGTGTGTATCACGGTGCGTCCGAAAGCCGCAAGGACGGGCAAGCCGCCGGCTATTGATCAAAGCGCCGACCAATTTCTGAAAGAGATAGTAGTGAATGAAAGATTCCCAAGCGCGTACGATTTACCTCAAGGATTACCAGGCACCGGATTATCTGGTAGACCACACGGATCTCAGTTTTGAACTCGACCCGCATGCCACGCTGGTGAAATCCAGGCTAAAAATCCGGCGCAATCCGGCAGTGGCTCAGGCGAACGAAACTCTGCCACCGTTGTGGCTCGATGGCGTGGATCTCGAACTGCTTTCTGTTTCCGTAAATGGCGAGCTTCTCCCTGTACAGCGCTACGAGCAACGGGCCGGCGGACTTTCTGTCAGCATAGACACACCCGAGTTCGAGCTGGAAGTGGAGACACGCATCGCGCCAGAGGCCAATACGTCTCTGGAGGGACTGTATCTCTCCAATGGAATGTACTGCACCCAGTGTGAGGCGGAGGGATTCCGCAAAATCACTTTCTATCCGGATCGCCCGGACGTGATGTCGGTTTTCACCACCACCATTATTGCGCCCGCTACTTATCCCGTGCTGCTTTCCAATGGCAACAAGCTCGACAGCGGTATCACCGAGGACGGGCGTCTTAGCGTGACCTGGGAAGATCCTTTCGCCAAGCCGTCCTACCTGTTTGCGCTGGTGGCCGGGGATCTGCAGCATGTAGAAGACAGCTTCACCACCTGTAGTGGCCGCGAAGTAAAGCTGCAGCTGTTCACCGAAGCGCGCAATATCGGCAAGTGCGCCCATGCCATGACATCCCTCAAGCACTCCATGCGCTGGGACGAAGAGGTGTACGGCCGGGAATACGATCTGGACATTTTCATGATCGTCGCGGTGGATCACTTCAATATGGGGGCGATGGAAAACAAGGGGCTGAATATATTCAACTCTGCCTGTGTCCTCGCCAGCCCGGAAACCGCCACCGACGCGGCGTTTCAGCGTATCGAATCCATTGTCGCGCACGAGTATTTCCACAACTGGTCCGGCAACCGGGTGACCTGTCGCGACTGGTTCCAACTCAGCCTGAAAGAGGGCTTTACGGTCTTCCGCGATGCGGAATTCTCAGCGGATATGAACTCCCGGGCGGTAAAGCGTATCGAAGACGTGACCCTGCTGCGCACCTCCCAGTTTGCCGAGGATGCGGGTCCCATGTCCCATCCGGTGCGACCGGATTCCTATATGGAAATTTCCAATTTCTACACCCTTACCGTGTACGAAAAAGGCGCGGAAGTGGTGCGGATGATTCACACCATCATGGGACCGGAGGCATTTCGTCGCGGCAGCGATCTGTATTTTGACCGCCACGACGGCTGTGCGGTGACCTGCGAGGATTTCGTGGCGGCGATGGAGGACGCCAACGGAGCGGACCTGAAGCAGTTCCGCCGCTGGTACAGTCAGGCGGGCACACCGGTGCTCGATGTGGAGGATGGCTACGATGAGGCGCTCGGGGAATACTCCCTGACCATTCGCCAGCAAACCCCGGAGACCCCGGGGCAGAAAGACAAGCTGCCCCTGCATATTCCGGTAACGATTGGCCTGCTGGCAGAAGACGGCAGGCCACTGCCGCTTGACGCCTCCGGGCAGACGGAAGCGGTGCTGCATCTCACCGAGGCGAGCCAGACCTTTACCTTCTCCGGCATCGCATCCCGTCCACTACCATCGCTGCTGCGCGGATTTTCGGCGCCGGTAAAACTGCGCTACGACTATTCCAGTGCACAGCTACAGTTCCTGATGCAGCACGATACCGATTCGTTCAATCGCTGGGACGCCTGCCAGCGCCTGTCGCTGAACAGCCTGCAGTCGTTGCAGCAGCAGTATCGGGCTGGTGAAGCACTGCAGCAGCCAACGGCGTTGATCGAAGGCTACGCAGCAGTACTGGATGACGAGACCCTGGACCCGGCACTGGTGGCAAAAATGCTGGCTCTTCCCAGTGCCCAGGAACTCGCGGAGCAGGGCGGGGAAATTGACGCTGCCGCGATCATCGTTGCGCGTACTTTTGCCCGCGACGCTATTGCGGCGGCACTGGCGGAGCGATTCCTCTCCCGCTATCGCGCACTGGAACAGCACAAACCCTATAGCCCCACGGCGGAGGATATTGCCGAGCGCAGCCTGAAAAATACCTGTCTCTCCTATCTGTGTGCGGCGGGCAGTGCCGAGGCACTGGCGCTGGCCAAGGTGCAGTTTGAGCGCGGAGAAAACATGACGGACGCCGCCGCGGCACTGGCAGCACTGGTGGAGTTTGGCACCGAAGCGCAGGCAGAGGAATTCCTGGAGGCGTTTTATCAGCAGTGGCAGCAGGACACCCAGGTGGTGGAAACCTGGTTTGGCCTGCAGAGTGGCAGTGCCAAGTACGGTACTCTGGAGAGAGTACAGAAGCTGATTGCACATCCGGCGTTTGAAGTGAAAAACCCCAACAAGGTGCGTGCAGTGATCGCTGGTTACACCATGCGTAACTTCACCCAGTTCCACCGGGAAGATGGCACTGGCTACATTTTCCTCGCGGATCAGGTCATCGCGCTGGACAAGCTCAACCCGCAGATTGCCGCGCGTCTCGTTACCCCCCTGACGCGCTGGAAAAAATATCGAGCACAGGAATCCGCGCAGATTCATGCAGCACTGCAAAAAATCTCTGACAGTGGCGAGCTGTCGCGGGATTTGTATGAAGTGGTCAGCAAAAGTCTCGAACAGGATTGATGGTGCTGGCAGGTGGGGGTGATGAATAATCACAACCAGTAACGCAGAGCGGGGCCTTCGGGCCCCGCTCTGCGTTACTGGATCAGACTGCCGATATTTGTTTCTTGCCCCAGCTGCACGAGATGCAATTTTCCATCGTCGATAGCCAGGTGGGTCTGCGAGGCATAGTCCGGGTAAAATTGCACTACCTGCAGATCATTGCGGATTGCCGCCACCACCGAATTGATCACCATAAAGTGGCAGAAAACCAGAGTGGTGTGGAACCTTCCTTCGTCCCTGGTTGACGCTAACTGCAGCAGATAATCGGTGATGTCCTCACGCCAATTTCCTTGCGCCGGTGAGAGAGTATCCCAGCGGCTTTTGAGCAGTGTGCGAATCCATTGACCGCGCTCTGCCAGCGGCATGCCCTCGGGAGAGGGGATCTCAATGACGTTGTGTTGTTCGTCCACCCGGGCCTGCCAGCGCCCGGCCACAGGGATGGCGGTTTGGCGTGCGCGTGTTTTCGGGCTGCTCACCAGTCGTACGCCTTCGCCCCCCGGAAACTGTCGGTCCAGATCGTCGGCCAGGGTTTCCGCTTGTCGCTGGCCGAGTGGCGTGAGGCCGGGATCGGCGTCGGTGGGTGACTTCGCGGCTTCGCCGTGGCGAATCAACAATATCTGGTGCAAATCATCTGCCTCTCATCATGGGGTGTCGTCGGCCTGTCGGCCGCCAATCCAGTCACGCATTCTAACGTTATTTGAAAGCCACAGTCCGTGGCGAGAGCGTCGACGATTTGATCCATGATCAGGGTCTATAGAAAGCCGCGGAGATTCCTGTCATCCAGAATTTCCCACACCTGCTGCAGCGCACGTGTATCCACTGGGTTAGTGTCAGGATTGCCAAAACAGCGGCTGTGGCCCTGGTCAAAACCCGGCCAGTCGCCACCGGGATTCCCGCTTTCGGCGAAACTCAACCAGGCATTGCGCATGGATTCGCTGAGAGAGTGCGGTTCCTGCTCCCCGCCGTAGAGGTGCTGAAGGGAAGGATCGCCGTGGGTGCCGAATACGTACCCCAACTCCGAAGCGTGGCAGGCACCGAGCATGGGCTGGGCGCTCAGGGGGTGCGCAAAATGATAGTGAAAGCGCTTGCCGGTATGGGCCTGCAGCAGGCGAAGGCCGGGCACGGTAAACGTCATATCGGTGAGCATCAGGTTCCAGGCGCGACTCCACAGCGGCCACGGACTTTCCGTCAGGGATTCCGCCTGCTGCCGATAGTGATCCAGCAGCGGTTGAATCCAATTATCCGGCAACAGACGGCGCAGATGGTGGCGAATCTGTTGCTCATCCAGTGTCAGGGTTTCCGGGCGCGCCGCGCTGAACAGATTCCATTCATCCCGGTTGCTGCCCACCATGATGGCGACGCTGGAACCGGCACCGTTGCGTATGGCATCTATGGGCGGACGGGTAATCAGTTCGCTGTCCAACACCGGTTTGAACGGGAGGTGCCCCCAGTGCTGATTTGTTTCCGGGTCATTCAATAGTATTTCCTGGGCCTTGAGTAGTTCCCGGGTGGTGGGAGGACGGCTTAGCGGTGCGCCTTCGCGCAGTGAGGACAAGATCTCGCAGAATTTATCCGCCATCGCTGAGGCCTTTTCCCGGTGACTGTAAACACCGGGATTGCCACTTTGTACGATCGCCTTGTGAAAGAGCCTGCCCGCAAGAGGTTCGCTGTTCTCGTCCAGTGCGGCAAACAGACCGGCGATACTCATGGCGCCAGCGGATTCGCCGAAAAGAGTAATGTTGTCGGGATCACCGCCAAATGCTGCAATATTTTTCTGTACCCAGCGTAACGCGGCGATCTGGTCGAGAATGCCTTCATTACCGGTTGCGGGAATGTCGCTGATATCTTTGAGGCGCAAAAAGCCCAGTGCGCCCAATCGGTAATTAATCGTGACCACGATTGCGCGACCGCTGCCAGCGAGGTGCTGGCCATCGTACAGGGGCTGACAGCCCGACCCCAGGTAAAAGGAACCACCGTGAACCCATACCATTACCGGTAATCGAGAGTGTTCCGGATAAACGGGAGCATGGATATTCAGGTAAAGGCAATCCTCATTGTCCGGCTCCTCGCTATTCGGTCCGCGGATCTCAAACAGTAGGTTGGGATTTTGCGGGGCGGGCATGGCGAAGCGGGTGGCATCCCTTACTCCGTTCCACGGCGATGGTGGACGGGGAGGGCACCAGCGCAATGCGCCAACAGGGGCTTCTGCGTAGGGAATGCCGAGAAACTGCCGTACTTGCCCTGTGGTGCCACCCACACCGCTGGCGTTAACCGTAGTAATTCTGCCCTTTAGAATTCCGCAGTCCGTCTCAATGAGCAGCGTATTTTCACGGGCTTTACTATCGTTATTGTCTCGATTTTTGGTGTCGGACATGGCACAGCGCTTCCTTCTTCTCGGGCTTTTCAAGCGGGATTTCTCGGGCAATCCCGCACGGGATTCATCATTCAGTATAGAAGTTGTCATATCGGTGGAGGCTAAGTACTTCTATGACCAAATTATTTCCATGCGAAAAAATGCGAAAAACCCGTTAAATAGCGGTTGCGTAGTGCATTAAGTCGGATATGATGGATGCCTTGTTATCAATCATTCAATAGATTGCTGTTCACCGGGTAGCGACAAATATTCGGGAACAACAATGGAAACTATTCGGCATTACCGAGTACCGATTCAAATGAACGTTCAGATAAAGCGCGCTAATCTTTCAGGTCTTCGATGGCAGCAGGTATTGCTGGCACTGACTGCCTGTGTGCGCTTCTGCATGTCTCACTCCTCCAAACGCGTCTCAACCAAGGCTGGCTCCGCTTTGTCTGAAGTGATTGCTGTTTCTGCGCAAGTGCTAGCTGAAAACCTGCGTAAGTGCCTGGTCGTTTCCATGCATTGCTCCGCAGTAGTCATTCGAGTGCGTAGCATGATTACCTGACAGATTACCAAATTGTGTGTTCTGGAGGGTTTCATCAAGACCCTCCAGGAAAAACCCGGATGGTCGTGGCCTCCGGGTTTTTTTTTGCCGTCAACGTGGGAGAAATCGGCATGGACAGGCAGTGGTGGCAATCGCTTTATGGCTTACCGCCTTTGATATGGATTGTTCTTATAGGCAGCTTTTTCGGGCGTGGCACCTACTTTATGGTGTGGCCGTTTCTGGCGATTTTACTGCACGAAAAATTTGCACTGGGTCCGGCAAATATCGGTCTCATTCTCAGTGTGTCTGCGATGGTCGCAACCCTGCTCGGGTTCTATGCGGGTACCCTGTCCGATCGCTACGGTCGGCGTAACCTCCTGATTTTGGGTACGGCGATCAATACCTGTGCCTTTGCTCTGCTTGCACTGGCGGAATCGCTATCGGCATTTATTGTCTCGATTACCCTCTGTTCCATCGGTCGTGCGATCTGGGAGGCGCCGGCCAGCGCATTGTTTGGTGATCTGATTCCGGAACAGAGATGCCGCGAACTGGCGCTGCAGTTCCGTTATTTCCTGGTTAATGTGGGTGCGGCCCTTGGTCCGATCGTCGGGGTCTGGGCGGGTTTGAGTGCGCAACAGTCTACCTTCGGCCTTACGGCGGTGAGCTATCTGTTTCTGTGTCTCGGGTTTGTGTGGGCATTCCGTTATACAACGTCCGGATTAGCGGCGAGAGCCAGGCGGAATCCGGCAACCAGCTTTCGGGCGACGGTGCGGGTGTTACAGCAGGATAGGGCGTTTCTGATTGTGGTATTGGCCAATATCCTCACCCTGTTTATCTACGCACATATGGATTCGAGCTTGGTGCAGTATCTTACTCAGGCCAGTGCCCCGGGGCTGATACAGCTGATCTCCAGTATGATCCTGGTCAATGCCACGACCATTATCCTGCTTCAGTTTCCATTGCTGAAATTGCTGGGCGGATTGAGTGTGAACGTTCGCATCGTGATGGGTGTTTTTATTCTGGCGGCGGGGCAGGTGTGGTTCGCGATTAATCCGATCCACTGGTTTTATGGCTGGCTGGGAGCCGCTTTTGTGGTGAGTGTTGCGGAAACCATTTTGTTCCCGACAATGAGCATCCAGGTAGATCGAATGGCTCCCGATCATTTGCGGGGAAGTTATTTTGGCGCTACTTCGTTTTATACCTTCGGGTGGTCAAGTGCACCACTGGTGGGAGGCTTTGTGATTGAGTGGCTGGGCGGATCCGCACTCTACTGGGGAATGTTCCTGCTGTGCGGTGTAGTGCTGTATCTGTATCGAGTCAGTAGTCAATTCCAGAGCGCGTCTGTACCGGCAGCAGTGCCAGCCAATGCAGGAGAGGAAGCGGCGAACACATAGCTGCAGACGTAGTAAAGCGCTGGCCGATTTTTTTCTGGGTTGCTTGCAGCCTAGTTCGAAACCACTGGATGAGCAGGAAGCCCTGTGGGCATCCTGCTCATCCAGTTAGTCGCGTTACAGGCCGGCCGCGAGGCGGGAGCCCTGGTCAATAGCGCGTTTGGCATCCAGCTCTGCGGCTTCAAACGCACCACCGATCAGGTGGCTGGATTGACCCTTTGCCTGCAGGGCATCGTGCAGTGCACGCAGCGGTTCCTGGCCGGCACAGATGATCACATTGTCAACGTCGAGAACCTTCTGTTCGTCACCCACGCGGATGTGCAGGCCCAGGTCGTCGATCTTCTCGTAGCTGACCCCCGCCAGGTTCTGCACCTTGCGATGCTTGAGGCTGGTGCGGTGAATCCAGCCGGTGGTCTTACCGAGGCCGGCACCAACTTTGGACGCCTTGCGCTGCAGCAGGAAAATCTGGCGCGGGCTGGTCACCGGCAGTTGCGGTTTCAGACCGGCGCGGTGTTCCAGCTCAATGTCCACGCCCCACTCGTCGAAGAACTCTTGCTTGCTGCTGGCGATCAGTTCGCTGGTGTGCTCCTCACTGTGAGTGAGGTATTCCGCCACATCGAAGCCGATACCGCCGGCGCCAATAATGGCTACGGTTTTGCCCACTGGCTTTTTGTATTTCAGCACGTCCAGGTAGGTGAGAACCTTGGCGTGGTCGATGCCGTCGATCGGCGGAGTGCGCGGGGAAATTCCGGTGGCGATGATGACCTCATCAAAGCCTTCCAGGTTTTCCTCGGTAGCGATGGTGTTAAGGCGAACTTCCACACCGGTGACTTCCAGGCGGCGTTTGAAGTAGCGCAGGGTTTCTTCAAATTCGGCCTTGCCCGGAATCTGTTTGGCGATATTGAACTGGCCGCCCACCTTGTCGCCCGCTTCGAACAGGGTGACATGGTGGCCGCGCTCTGCGGCGACGGTGGAGGCGGCGAGGCCTGCAGGGCCGGCACCTACCACCGCGATTTTTTTCGCGGTTGCTACCGGCAGGTAATTCAGCTCGGTCTCGTGGCAGGCGCGGGGGTTTACCAGGCAGGAGGTCAGCTTCATCTCGAAGGTGTGGTCCAGGCAGGCCTGGTTACAGCCGATACAGGTGTTGATTTCGTCTGCGCGGTTTTCCGCCGCCTTGTTGACGAAATCTGCATCCGCGAGGAACGGGCGCGCCATGGAAATCATGTCCGCCTGGCCGGCGGCCAGTACGTCTTCACCTACCTGCGGCATATTGATGCGGTTGCTGGTGATGACCGGCACGCTCAGGTGCTGCTTCACCTTGGCGGTGATGTCACTGAACGCAGCGCGCGGCACGCTGGTGGCGATGGTGGGTACCCGCGCCTCGTGCCAGCCGATACCGGTGTTGATAATGGTGGCACCGGCCTTTTCGATGGCCTGGCCCAGGGCGACGACTTCTTCAAAGTCGCTGCCGCCTTCCACCAGGTCCAGCATGGACAGGCGGTAGATGATGATGAAGTCCTCGCCCACGGCCTGGCGGATACGGCTGACGATCTCGATCGGCAGGCGGGTGCGGTTTTCAAAGCTGCCACCCCAGCGGTCGTCGCGATGGTTGGTGCGTGCGGCGATGAATTGGTTGATGAAGTAGCCCTCGGAACCCATCACCTCGACGCCGTCGTAACCGGCCTCACGGGCCAGCGTGGCGCAGCGCACATAGTCTTCGATCTGCTGTTCCACTTCCGCGTCGCTGAGTTCGCGTGGGGTGAACGGGTTGATCGGTGCCTGGATGGCGGAGGGAGCTACCAGATTGGGGTTATAGGCGTAGCGGCCGGCGTGCAGAATCTGCATACAGATCTTGCCGCCTTCCTTGTGCACCGCATCGGTAATGGCGCGGTGCTCCGCGGCTTCTTCCGCCGTGGTCATCTTTGACGATCCCTGGAAAACCCCGCCTTCCTCGTTCGGTGCGATGCCACCGGTAACGATCAGGCCCACGCCACCTCGTGCGCGCTCACCATAAAAGGCCGCCAGCCGCGCAAAGCCACCGGGATGCTCCTCCAGGTTGGTGTGCATGGAGCCCATCAGTACGCGGTTCTTCAGGGTCGTGAAGCCCAGGTCAAGCGGGGCGAGCAGGTTTGGGTAAGGCTGCTGTGACATGGTGGTCATTCTCATATTGTATGGCGCCCGTTCTCGTTCAGTGGGAGCCGGTTGGGTTTCGCCTGTCGGTTTGAGATATGCAAAAAGTTGCATATTGTCAGCTAAGGATAACAAGCTCTGGAAACGAGTGACACTGACCAATCCGACCGAATCTTCTGTCCTTCCCATCTCCTGATCCGGGTATTCGTTAGCTGCCGAACATTTCTATCACCTGTTCCCGCAGCCAGCGGTTGGCTCCTTCCTCATCCTGACTGCGGTGCCACAGCAGGTGCCAGTCCATCTGCGGTATCTGGAACGGCAGCTCGAAGCACTTTGCCGGGTACTGCCGGGCCAGGCTGACCGGTACCGTGAGTGCCAGGTCGGTCTTCAATACCACCAGCGGAGCGACCCGGTAGTGCTGCACCCGCAGCTTCACCCTGCGCCGCCGGCCGAGCTTGTTCAGTGCAATATCCGCGATTCCGGGGCCACTGCGGCGGCTGGAAACGTGGATATGCTCCAGCTCCAGATACTGCTCCAGGGTAAGGCTGGATGCGCCTGCCAGCGGATGATCTGGGCGCACCATGCACTGGTATCGGTCTGCCACAAGGCGCTGCTGATTGAGCTGGGTGGCCGAGACCATGGGAATATCCAGGGCAAAGTCCAGGCTGTTGGCGGCCAGTTCCTTCACCAATTGGTCCCGCGGCACATAGTAAGACTCGACGCTGACCCCCGGCGCCACCGTTTGCAGATGCTCCAGTAGTCGCGGCAACACCAGTGTCTCCGCCATGTCGTTCATGGAAACCCGCAGGGTTTTGTGCGCGCTCGCGGGTTCAAAGCGGTGGTGTCCGGTCACGCTGCTGCCCAACAGGGCCAGTGCCTGTTGCACCTTGGGCATGATGTTCTCTGTCAGGGGTGTTGGGCTCATTCCGCTTGGGGTGCGTGTGAACAATTGGTCATCCAGTGCGCGGCGCAGGCGCGCCAGGGCGTTGCTCACGGCGGGTTGGGTGATATGCAGGCGCTCCGACGCGCGCGTGAGATTGCGGGTGTTGTAGATGGCATCGAGCACCGGGAAGAGATTCATATCGATCTGCTGCAGCTGCATGGTCACTTTCCCTCCCTTCGGAATTCCCGTCATGGTATCACCGGTATGAATGGTTGAATATTTACATAATAAACTTTGATGATTCCCAAGGAATCGATAGCTTTATCCCTCACAGGACCGGGGGAGTGAATAACCCCTGACGTAATTCGAAAGCTTCAACCCTTCGTTTACATTGCCAATCACGGGAGAGCGGCTGTGCCAGAAATTTTTGTAGTGCGCCATGGTCAGGCGTCGTTTGGTAGCGACAACTACGACCAGTTATCGGAACTCGGCTGGCAGCAGGCGCGCTGGCTCGGGGAGCATTGGGCGGAAGACGGATTGCAGTTCGATCACATTGTCAGTGGCGATCTGCAGCGGCACCGCGAAACCGCGCAAGGTATCTGTGAAGGGCTGGGGCTTTCGAGCCACATCGTGGAGGAGCTGCCTCAACTAAATGAATTTGATTTCAAGCAGGTGATGAGCGCCTACCGCGAAAAAAATCCGCAGGCCGCACCGACTTCAGGGGCGGAGCGCGCGGATTACTACCGTTTTCTGAAAAAGGCCATGTACGCATGGTCCGCGGGCGAAATTCGAGCGGGGGAATCCTGGCAGCAGTTCGAGCAGCGTATCGAGGAAGTGCTGGGTGTGCTCGCTGCCGGCGCTCGCGGTGGCAAGACCCTGGTGGTGAGTTCCGGCGGTGCCATCGCCATGATGGTGCGGCAGATTCTGGGCGCGCCGTCCAATAGCGTGACCCAGTTGAACATGCAGATAAAAAACACCGCCGTCAGTCATTTCTTTGCCGGCCGCAGCGGTGTGAGCCTGCACAGTTTCAACCACCTGCCACATCTCGATAATCGCGAGCGTCGAGAGTTCATCACCTACAGCTGACCAAGCCGGCAACAGACATCAAGCACCGGGCACATAGAAGAGTGAAAAAATGAATTTTGAATATTCCCCCAAAGTACAGAACCTGCTGCAGCGCCTGAAACAGTTTATGGCGGAAGAGGTCATCCCCGTTGAATCCCTTTATCTGGAACAACTGGAACAGGATCGCTGGGGCGAGCCACCGATTATGGAAGAGCTTAAACAAAAGGCGCGGGATGCGGGTCTCTGGAACCTGTTTATGCCAGGTAGCGAATACGGTGCCGGGTTGACCAACCTGGAATACGCACCGCTGGCGGAGGAAATGGGCCGCGTGCTGTTTTCCTCGGAAATTTTCAACTGTAGTGCGCCGGATACCGGCAATATGGAAGTGCTCGCCCAGTATGGTTCGGACGCGCAGAAAGAGCGCTGGCTGAAACCGCTATTGGCGGGGGAGATCCGCTCGGCTTTCGCCATGACCGAACCGAAAGTGGCTTCCAGTGATGCCACCAATATCGAAACGGAAATCGTGCGCGATGGCGATGATTACGTCATCAATGGCCATAAGTTCTATATCAGCGGCGCATTGAACCGCCGCTGTGAAATCATGATCGTGATGGGCAAGACCGCGCCGGACAGCCCCGACCGCTACCGCCAGCAATCCCAGATACTGGTGCCGATGAATACACCCGGCGTAAAAGTGATTCGCCCCATGACCGTGTTCGGTTACGACGATGCACCGGAGGGCCACGGCGAAATCATTTTCGACAATGTGCGGGTGCCGGCGGAAAACCTGATTCTCGGCGAAGGCCGCGGCTTTGAAATTGCCCAGGGGCGACTTGGCCCGGGCCGTATCCACCACTGTATGCGCCTGATCGGCCAGGCCCAGCGTGCGCTGGAAATGATGGCCGTGCGCGCGGAAAACCGTGTGGTGTTCGGTCGCCCCATGATCAAACAGGGTTCCGTACGCGAGGACATTGCCAAGTCCGCCTGCGAAATTGAACAGGCGCGCCTGCTAACCCTCAAGGCAGCCGATCAGATGGATCGCTACGGCAACAAGGCGGCGCGGGACCTGATTGCCATGATCAAAATCGTCGCCCCGCAAATGGCCTGCAATGTCATCGACCGGGCCATGCAGATTCACGGTGCTGCCGGCCTCGGGCAGGACTTCCACCTGGCACGAGCCTATGCCTATGCACGCACCATCCGCCTCGCCGACGGTCCGGACCAGGTGCACATGATGCAGCTGGGCCGCAATCTGGCTGCGGCTTATGCCGCGGAGGTGGGTTGAATGTCTGAGGTAAAAATTCCTGCCGCGGTGGATCAGCTGGATACGGAAAAATTATCCGCTTACTTAAAGGGCAAAATCCCCGGGTTTGATGGCCCGGTACACGCGAGCAAGTTCTCCGGCGGGCAGTCCAATCCCACCTTCAAAATACAGACCAGTGCGGGCAACTATGTGCTGCGCCGCCAGCCACCGGGGAAACTACTGAAATCCGCCCATGCGGTGGACCGCGAATTTCGCGTGATGCAGGCACTCGCCGGCAGTGATGTACCCGTGCCCAACGTGTTGCACCTGTGTGAAGACCGCGACGTCATCGGTTCCATGTTCTACCTGATGGAATATTGCGAGGGCCGGATTTTCTGGGACGCCGCACTGCCGGAACTGAACAACGGCGAACGCAGTGCTTTCTACGAAGAAATGAACCGGGTATTGGCCGCACTGCACAGTGTCAACAGCGACGCTGTGGGGCTATCCGATTACGGACGCCCGGGAAACTACTTCGAACGGCAATTTGAACGCTGGCAGGGCCAGTACCGGGCATCGGAACTGCAGCCCATCAGTGCCATGGACCAGTTGATCCAGTGGTTGGGTGAAAACCTGCCGGCGGATGATGGCCGTGTTTCCCTGGTGCACGGCGACTATCGTCTCGACAACATCATGTTTCACCCCACCGAATCCCGCGCCATCGCGGTGCTGGACTGGGAACTTTCCACCCTGGGACATCCATTTGCCGATCTCGCTTACCAGTGCATGCAACTGCGCATGCCTGCGGATAGTGGCAACATCTCCGGGCTGATGGGGGTGGATCGTCACAGCCTCGGCATTCCCACTGAGCGAGAGTATGTCGCCCGCTACTGCGAACGCATGGGTATCGAGCGCATCGACAACTGGGCCTTTTATCTCGCGTTCAGTTTCTTCCGTCTCGCCGCCATCATCCAGGGCGTAGCCAAGCGTGCCCACGACGGCAATGCCTCCAGTAAAAATGCAGCAAAGCTCGGCGCCTTCGTCGGTCCCCTGGCCACGCTGGCGCTGGATGTCATTGAAAACGAGCAGTAATAAAACAAACAACGATTGTTAGAAGAATGACAGGAGAATTCTATGGCGACCAATCTTTTTGACCTGACTGGGAAAATTGCCCTGGTAACCGGAGCCAGCCGCGGTATCGGTGAAGCGATTGCAAAACTGCTGGCGGAGCAGGGGGCGCATGTGTTGGTTTCCAGCCGCAAGATTGAGGGCTGCCAGGCGGTAGCCGATGCCATCAATGACGCCGGCGGCAAGGCCGAAGCAGTGCCCTGCCACATCGGCAATATGGAAGATATCGAACAGGTATTCAGCCATATCCGCAGCAAGTACGGCAAGCTGGATATCCTGGTGAACAACGCCGCCACCAATCCCTATTTCGGCCATATCCTCGATACGGATATCGGTGCCTTCGAGAAGACCGTGGCGGTCAATATCCGCGGTTACTTCTTCATGTCGGTGGAAGCGGGCAAGCTGATGCGGGAAAACGGCGGTGGCTGCATCGTCAATACCGCTTCCATCAACGCACTGCAGCCGGGGGTGGGGCAGGGAATTTACTCCATTACCAAGGCCGCAGTGGTGAATATGACCAAAGCATTTGCCAAGGAATGTGCGCAGTTCAATATTCGCGTAAACGCGCTGCTGCCCGGCCTCACCAAAACCAAATTTGCCGGTGCGCTGTTTTCTCACGAGGAAATCTACAACACCGCCATCGGCCATATTCCCATGCACCGGCACGCGGAACCGGAAGAAATGGCCGGTACCGTCCTGTATCTGGTGTCTGATGCCAGCAGTTACACCAATGGTGAATGCGTGGTAGTGGATGGCGGACTTACCGCCTGTGGGGGACTTTGAGCATGGGAGAATTTCAGCGTGACCCGTTGCTGGATTTCACCGGCAAAGTAATTCTGATTACCGGAGCCGCCAGCGGCTTTGGTGCCCTGGCTGCAGAAGAGCTTGGGCGCCGCGGTGCACGGCTGGTTTTGGGGGATGTCAACGAAGCGGGCCTGGGACAGGTGGTGGATAAGCTCACCTCGCAGGGTATTCCGGTTCAGGCAATGGCCTGCGATGTCTCCTCTGAAACCGATTGCGCCGCCATGGTGGCACTGGCGCGGGAAAATTTTGGTGGCCTGGATATCGCCATCAACAACGCCGGTATTGCCCCGCCCATGCAATATTTTGAAGATGTAGATGAAGAAACTCTCGACCTGCAACACCGGGTGAATGTGAAAGGTGTGTTCTTCGGTATGAAGCATCAGCTCAAGGTGATGCGCAGTCAGGGTGGTGGGGTAATCCTCAATGTCAGTTCCATGGCCGGTCTTGGTGGTGCGCCAAAGGTTGCCGCTTACGCGGCAGCCAAACACTCGGTGGTGGGGCTGACCCGTACCGCAGCAGTGGAATATGCACGCCACAATGTTCGCGTTAACGCCATCTGCCCATTTTTCACCCTGACCCCCATGGTCACCGATATCCAGGCTCCAGAGGGTGCCACAGTGGATCAGCTGCATGCGCAATTGGCCTCCGGTTGCCCGATGAAGCGACTGGGTAAACCGGAAGAAGTAGTCAGTGCCATGTTGATGCTGTGTTCACCGGCACTTACATATGTCACCGGACAAACCCTGGCGGTAGACGGTGGTGTTTCCGCCTTTTGATCACTGAATAACTCATAACGACCTTTAGAGAGGGAGTTCACATGCCACTTATTATTTCCCCTACCGATTACGTCAGTGCTATTGGCAGCGAGACCCTGGCCACAGACTGGTTCCAGATCGATCAGGCGCGTATCAATGCGTTTGCGGATTGCACTCTGGATCACCAGTTTATCCACGTGGACCCGGAAGCCGCCGCCAAGTCGCCTTTCGGCAGCACCATCGCCCACGGTTTCCTGTCATTGTCGCTACTTTCCTACTTCGCCGAGCAGCTGGAGGTGGTGATGGAGGGGGTAAAAATGGGTGTGAACTACGGTCTGGATAAGGTGCGTTTTATCAGTCCGGTAAAAGTGGACCAGCGGGTGCGCGCCCGCGCCAAGCTGCTGGATGTTCTCGAAAAAAAACCGGGGCAATTTCAGTTGAAGCTGGAAGTGACGGTGGAAATTGAAGGACAGGACAAGCCGGCACTGATTGCCGAATGGCTGGTAATGCAGTTTGTTTGACCTACAAAGAATGATTTCAAAATAACAAGCGTTAATGGAGAGAACCATGTCTATTTCGTTCGAAGGAAAAGTGGCGATTGTCACTGGTGCCGGCAATGGCCTCGGCCGGTCCCACGCACTTGAATTGGCTCGTCGTGGTGCCAAAGTGGTCGTGAACGATCTTGGTGGCGCCCGTGATGGCTCCGGAGGCTCACTGACCGCCGCGGAAACAGTAGTGCAGGAAATCATCGCCGCCGGCGGCGAGGCCATCGCCAACGGTGCCAACGTCACCGACTTCCTGCAGGTTCAAGAAATGGTGAAAGAGGCTGCGGAACGCTGGGGTCGCGTGGATATTCTGGTGAATAACGCCGGTATCCTGCGGGACAAATCCTTCGCCAAGGCGCCCATGGACGATTTCAAGCTGGTGGTGGATGTGCACCTGATGGGTAGCGTGAACTGCACCAAGGCGGTATGGGAAATCATGCGCGAGCAGCAGTACGGTCGTATTGTGATGACCACATCTTCTTCCGGCCTGTACGGCAACTTCGGCCAGTCTAACTACGGTGCGGCGAAAACCGGCGTGGTGGGGTTGATGAATACCCTGTGCCTGGAAGGCGAGAAGTACGGCATCAAGGTGAACTGCCTGTCGCCGACCGCCGCTACCCGTATGACCGAAGATGTTATTCCCGACCCGAAAGCGCTGGAATTGCTGACCCCGGAATCTGTAACTGCGGGCCTGATTGCCCTGGTGGCCGAGGATGCTCCCAACCGCTTTATTCTCTGCGCGGGCGCCGGTGCCTACGCCAAGGCGCGTATTCTGGAAACCGACGGCATTTACCTGCCGCCGGAGCAACAGACCGCGGAAAATGTACTCGCCAATCTCGATGCCATTGCCGATGAAAAAGGCCAGCAGGAACTGGTGGGTGGATTGAACCAGACGGTGAAATTTTTGCAGAAAGCGGCCCGGGGCCTGGATATAAAACTGGGCGGCTGAGCCGGGAAAATACGGAGAATTCGCTATGAAAGAAGCTGTGATCGTTTCCACCGCACGCACGCCCATCGGCAAGGCCTACCGCGGCGCATTCAATAATCTGGAGGGCGCAAGCCTAGGCGCCCACGCGGTGCGTGCGGCTGTTGAGCGCGCCGGTATCGAGGCGGGCGAAGCGGACGACTGCATTTTGGGTGTGGCACTGCAGCAGGGCACTACCGGCACCAACGTGGCACGCCAGGTCGCACTGCGCGCGGGTCTATCGCCCACCGTTGCCGGCATGACCATCGACCGCCAGTGCTCTTCCGGACTGATGGCGGTGGCCACTGCGGCAAAGCAGATTACCAACGACGGCTCTCCCATCGTTATTGCCGGTGGCATGGAGTCCATATCCCTGGTGCAGAATCAGAACATGAATATGTTCCGTGCTGCCGATCCGGCATTGCTGGAAATGCACCCGGCAATATATATGCCGATGATTGATACCGCAGAAATTGTGGCTAAACGCTACGGTATCAGTCGTGATCTTCAGGACGAGTACGCGCTGCAATCCCAGCTGCGCACCGCTGCCGCGCAACAGGCTGGTCTGTTTGCCAACGAAATCATACCGGTCACTGCCAACATGACCGTGGTCAACAAGGAAACCGGAGAGCAGTCCGAGAAACAGGTCACCCTGTCGCTCGATGAAGGCAACCGTCCGTCCACCACCATCGACGGTTTGCGCAGCCTGAATCCGGTGCGCGACAACGGCGTGATCACCGCCGGTAACGCCTCCCAGCTTTCCGACGGTGCGGCGGCCATGGTGCTGATGGACAGCAAACTGGCAGAGCAGCGCAACCTGAACCCGCTGGGCATTTACCGCGGTATGGCGGTGGCGGGCTGCGAACCCGATGAAATGGGCATCGGCCCTGTTTTTGCCATTCCAAAACTGCTCGCTCGCACCGGCCTCAAAATAGACGACATCGGTTTGTGGGAGCTGAACGAGGCATTTGCGGTGCAGGTGCTGTATTGCCGTGACAAACTCGGTATCGATAACGACAAGCTCAACGTCAACGGCGGTGCTATTTCTATCGGTCACCCCTATGGCATGAGTGGCGCACGCATGGTGGGTCATGCACTACTCGAAGGTAAGCGCCGTGGCGTGAAGTATGTGGTAGTGACCATGTGTGTGGGCGGCGGAATGGGTGCAGCCGGACTGTTCGAAGTTGTTTAAAGGCTGAAGGTCAGTACGAAATAACAATAGAGGCAAAATATGCGAGCTCTGGTATGCGAGGCCTTTGGCCCGGTAGAAAATCTGAACGTCCGTGACTGGCAGCTGCCGGCACTGAAACCGCACGAGGTTCGCCTCGAAGTTCACGCGGCGGGTGTGAATTTTCCCGATGGCCTGATGGTGCAGGGGAAATACCAGGTAAAACCTGAACTGCCCTTCGTCGCTGGCGGCGAGTGTGCGGGCATCATTCGTGAGGTCGGCGAATCGGTCAAAGGGTTCAAGGTGGGCGACCGAGTGATTGCCATGCCCGGGCTCGCGGCATTTGCTGAAGCGGTCAATGTGGACCACAAGCTGTTGATGCCCATGCCCGCCGAGCTGGATTTCCGGCAGGCGGCTGGTTTCTGTATCACCTATGCAACCTCCTACTACGCCTTCAAGCAACGCGCGCAACTGAAAGAGGGGGAAACCCTGGTGGTGCTGGGTGCTGCTGGTGGTGTAGGTGTCACTGCGATACAGCTGGGCAAACTGATGGGGGCGCGGGTAATAGCCTGTGCCTCAACCGATGAGAAACTGGCATTTTGTCGTGACCTGGGTGCAGACGAAACCATCAATTACAGCAGGGAAAACCTCAAGGATCGTATTCGTGAACTTACCGATGGCAAGGGTGCGGATGTGATCTACGATCCGGTGGGCGGCGATTTTAGCGAGCAGGCTTACCGCTCCATTGCCTGGGGCGGGCGCTACCTGGTAATTGGTTTTGCTGCAGGGAATATCCCCAGCCTGCCACTGAATCTGCCGCTGTTGAAAGCCGGGGATATTCTCGGAATTTACTGGGGTGGTTGGGCTGCGCGGGACCCCAGGGGCAATATGCAGAACTTCAGTGAGCTGCTCGGCTTTGTACAGCAGGGGCGTCTGCAGCCGTTGACCACCGAAGTATACGATCTGGATGATTTTACCCGCGCATTTGCGGCCATTAACGAGCGCCGTGCGAAAGGCAAGGTGGTTCTGACCATGGGGCAGCCCCAGAGCTGATCGCATTGATCGTTAATACGTGCGAAATAAAAAAAGGGAGTGATGTAGTATCACTCCCTTTTTTATAACAAGCTCAGAAATAGTTAGAGAAAATTCAGGAAGGGCGCTCAGGGAAGGATTCTGCAGTGTTTGCGCGCTGTAGCGGCCAGCTCTTTGGGTAGTGGGTCTGTATCCGCTGAGTGCTGCTGCCGTCGCCACTGCGCGCAGAGGCCCACATAATTGCCGGTATCCACTTCCGTGCGCAGTGCGTGCCAAGCATCGGCTTTGGTTTGAATCATGGCGGGCTGGGGGCGAATTTGATCGTGCCCGTTTGCATCTGTATTTTGTGGCGGCGTCAGTTGACCGGGCGCAGCGCCGATGTATTGAGCCGGGTTTAGCAGCACTATCGCGAAGGCCACCGCACCGAACCCTGACGCCGCGCGAGACAGCAATCTGCCAGCCTTACGACCAGCAGAGTGAATAGGTCTAACCGCACGGATATCCGCGAGAATTTTCTTTTCGAGAGGAGTGGGTGTGCGCAGCTTTTCCCTCTCTCGCCGATAACACGACTCCCAGTCATGGCAGTTCATATTTCACACCACCTCGATCGACGGATCGGTAGCCGCGACACTGGCTGCTGCAATATTTGGAGCCTTTTTCCAACGGAACACCAGGGCCGGCTTCTTCGGTGTCGTCGCGGATTCTGCCTCCTGTGTTGCTGCGGCCTGTTTTGCCGCTTCCTGTTGAGCCGCGGCAAGAGCTGCGGCCTCCTTCGCCAGGGTGGCAGTAGATTTCCACGGTTTGCGTGCGCTCCCGTGAATGGTGAACTCTACCATTTGGCGACTCTGGTTCAGCACATTGCGGCACAGCGCCAGTGGTAAGTTCTCGATATCCGCCACCGTGGCAAGCGAGAGACCACACTCGGTAAACAGCAGGAATACATTGCGCTCGCGGCGCGGCAGTTGCTGGATGGCGCGGAGTACCTCGGTATTTTCCAGTGCGGAGCGCAGGGAGTCGTCTTCGGTACCAGCTTCGTCGGGCATGGCATCGGGACTCTGCAGCTGTCGGTTGATACTGATAAACAGCCAGTTCTTCAGACGTCGGCTACCCAATTTCGGTGGCGCCTGCATGAACGCTCCCCAGAAATTCTCCATCAATTGGGAGCATTGTCGAGGTGCCATCTGTGCGCAATAACGGAACAGGGCATCCTTGTAACGCCGGTAGATTTCCCGAAATACGCGCTGACAGCGGGTATCACAGTATTGTTTGACCAAGTCTTCATCACTGAGACTGCACAACTTGTCCGCAAACATGGGACTTGCCTCCTTGGCTTTAATTCCCATTGCCACTTACCCGGTTGCACACCCCGGGACATATCCGGTCCGCAGGTAATTCAATAAACGAGTAATCTGTTTTTAAATTTATTTCGCTCACAAATTCAGTAGTGAAGAATGCCACTAGCTGATTCAGTGTTTACCGTTTCCAGCCTGCTGTTCCGGCGCCTCGTCCGCGTCGGTAACTTTTTCCGCATAACCGGTAACTACTTTTTCTTGTTTGTTGTTATCTGATTTTGCGTGATGCGGGGAAACAGGTCCTTCCTGTTCCACCCGGCTGTGCTTTTTCCACGCGGCGAGAAACAGCGTGGCGAGCCCCAACAATAGTTCATCCACAAAGGGCACCAGGTCGGGAATGATCAAGTCAATCAGAAATAGTGCACAGATCCACTTGAACAGCTGGGGATGTTTGAGCCTGCGAGCATAGTTGAGAAACCAGCCCACCAGGGCACTGGGGAGAACGCGCTTCATGTAGTTCCCGTTACTGGTGATGGAGGCTGGTGATTGAAAATGCTTTCAGGACCTTGATGGGAGTATAGCTCGGAGCCGGTGGACCAGCGTTCGGGCAAAAGGTTCCGCGTGTGAAAAAACGCAGATGGTGGCGCGGGAATGTCGATAAGTCCCGACGGGCGTCCGAAGACGCGGCGCAGGAGTAGACTGCGAAGCGAGTAGAATCAGGCCGCCGGGCCCATTCGCTCGCGAAGTGGGAGGCGCAGCTGTTCCGGTCCCAAATCGGCGCGTAAATCTCTGAGTTTTACCCCGACTCCGAGCAGTCGGATGGGGTCGCTACGCCTGTCCCAGCATTGTTGTAACAGCTGTTTGAATTCACTGATGCGAGCGGCGCTACTGGCTCGCTCCTGGGTGGACTGGGTGAAGTCGGCATATTTGACCTTGATGATGGCGGCGCTGATTTCGTAACGGTCGTCGAGTTTTTCCAGTCGCTCCTGCAAGCGCCCATACAGGTTGGTCATTTCTTCAACCCATTCCCCATGTTTATCCAGGTCTTCGGTAAACGTGTGTTCGACGCTGACACTTTTGCGCGAGCCATCGCCGCTAACCGGCCGGTCGTCCTGGCCGCGACAGAGTTGATAGAGGCGGTTGCCGAACTTGCCGTATTTCTGCACCAGTTCCACCAGGGAATAACGCCGCAGGTCACTGCAGGTGTGAATACCCTCGCGGTGCATTTTTTCCGCGGTAACCCTGCCCACCCCGTGAATTTTTTTGACCGGCAGTCGCAGGACAAAATCCTCAACCGCATCCGGGCGAATGACTGTGAGTCCATCGGGTTTTTGCCAGTCGCTGGCGATTTTGGCCAGAAATTTATTGGGCGCAACGCCGGCAGAAATGGTAATTCCCAGATCCTGGAAAACCCGTGCGCGAATCTCGCGTGCGATCAAAGTTGCACTACCATTGCAGTGCGCGCTATCAGTAACGTCGAGAAACGCCTCGTCGAGGGATAGGGGTTCAATTGCATCGGTATAGGTGAGAAAAATATCCCTGATTTGCGCGCTCACTTCCCGATATTTTTTCATATTACCCGGCACTACAATCAGGTCGGGACACAGTTTTTTCGCCTGTGAGGTGGGCATCGCCGAGCGCACCCCAAAACTGCGCGCTTCGTAGTTGCAGGTAGAAATCACTCCGCGACGATCGCTGGCTCCGCCCACGGCAATAGGCCGCCCCCGTAAATTGGGGTCGTCTCGCATTTCTACCGACGCGTAGAAGCAGTCGCAGTCGCAGTGGATGATCTTTCGCATGCTGGGATTATATCCAGTATCTGGAGTTGGCCAACCGAATTCGGTGAACGCCAGATTCGGGGCGGCGAATAGACGAGGTAAGTGAGGAGGTAGGTAATGAGCAGAATCTCCCTGATGGATCGCGAAGTGGAGCAGCAGGTTTCCGATATTTTCGACGAGGTGCGGGCGCAGCTCGGCTTTGTACCCATGTTGTTCCGGGCTTACGCCCACAATCCCACCCTACTGTCAGAACTCTGGGACCGCTACCAGCACACCATGCTGACCGGTGGTCTGTCGCGGCGATTGAAGGAGGAAATTGCCCTGATGGTGGCGGAGGACGAGCACAGCGATTACGGCATCACCCTGCATAGCAGTGCGTTGCGGCAGCTCGGCATGGACCCCCATGAAATCCTGCGGGTGCGCACCGACCCGGATCACGCCCATTTGGGAGCCCGCGATCACGCGCTGCTGGAGATCGCCCGCCACGGCAACCTGGCACCCTACGACCACGGGGAGCGGTATATCAATCACGCGCGGGACGCCGGTGCGGCGGATGCCGATATTCTCGAAGCGTTGGCGGTTGCGAGCCTGGCGGCTGAGATCAGCCACGTGTCGAGCATGTTGGATATCCCGGCAGATATTCGTCACTGACAGACTACACGCCGAGCGCACTTGCCTATCTGCGAATCCGGTGCGGAAGTGGTATCCGCACTGGAAGGGGCGTGTGCGGTAGTCATTTCTCCCAATCGATGTAATCTTCTTGATAATGAGAATGCTTCGCAATAGTATGCGCAGCATCAGAATGCTGGTGCGCTAGTGCCAGTTTCTGCATTGCATGGCGGGCGATCGGCGATTGCCCGTAACAATTATTCAAATCGACTCTTTTTCAAGGGGAACCGGACATGCCTTCCAGCCTGTATGCATCGGATGCGTTTTTCTCTGTTCATCAATTGACTCGAGCCATCAGAATTGCTGGCTTAGGCGTTGTTGGCCTGTTCGCAGGTGCCGCGTTTGCCGAGGAAACGCCAGCCCAAGCGGGGGCGGTGGAAGAGGTGGAGGTTACCGCAGATGGTTCCCAGGTAGTGCTGTCAAAGGAGTACGCCGGCGGTCAGGTAGCCCGCGGCGGCCGTGCGGGTATGCTCGGTAACCTGGACATGATGGATTCGCCGTTCTCCAGCACCAGCTACACCAGCGACCTGATGCTGAACCAGCAGGCGGTTAGCGTGGCGGACGTAATGCAGAACGACCCTACGGTGCGCGTGGCCAAGGGTTTCGGCAACTTCCAGGAGCTGTATCTGATTCGCGGCTTCCCGGTGTTCTCCGACGATATGACCTACAACGGTGTGTTCGGCATTCTGCCGCGCCAGTTTGTGGCGAGCCAGCTGCTGGAGCGGGTGGAAGTCTTCCGCGGTGCCAGCGCCTTTCTGAACGGCGCTGCACCCGGCGGCAGTGGCCTCGGCGGCGGTGTGAACCTGGTGCCGAAGCGCGCACCGGAAGAGGCCCTGACCCGCGTGACTGCCGGTGTTGAAGGCAATGGCAATGTCTACGGGGCGCTGGATCTGGCACGTCGTTTTGGTGAAGACAACAGCTCCGGTGTGCGTATTAACCTGCTGGAGCGGGGCGGCGAGACCGCGGTGGAGAATCAGGAGCGCGATCTGAGCGTATTCTCCGTCGGCTACGACTACACTGGCGAGCGTCTGCGTCTGTCTGCAGACCTGGGTTATCAGAATCACCACATCGATGCGCCGCGTCCGGCGGTGACACCGCTTGGCGCTATTCCCAAGGCACCGGACGCGGATACCAACTTCGCCCAGCCTTGGACCTACACCGATGAAGAGCAACTGTTCGGTGTGGTGCGCGGCGAGTACGACTTGAGCGACAGCACCAGCGCCTGGCTGGCGCTGGGGATGCGCGACGGAACCGAGAGCAACGTGCTGGCGAATCCCAGCGCGATGGCCGATGGAGTGACCTCCGCCTACCGGTTCGACAATGCGCGCGAAGACAAGGTGCTGTCCGGTGAAACCGGTATCCGTACCAGCTTCGATACCGCCAGCGTCGGTCATACCGTGACCGTCTCCGCATCGACCTTTGCGCTGGAGTCTGCCAATGCTTACGCTTTCTCGAGCTTTGCCGGTTTTGCCGGTGACCTGTACAACCCGGTAGTGGAGGATGCGCCGGCGGCGGATTTCTTCGTGGGCGGCTCCCTGACCAATCCCCATGTCACGGAAAAAACCGATGTTTCCAGTCTCGCGATCTCCGACATGCTGTCGCTGCTGGATGATCGCCTGCTGGTGACTCTCGGCCTGCGCCAACAGAACATCGAAACCCGCTCCTTCGACTACAACACCGGTTCGCCCCTGTCTTCCTATGATGACAGCGCACTGACCCCGGTTGCCGCGGTAGTGGTGAAGCCCAGTGAAACGATCTCTCTGTACGCCAACTACATCGAGGGCCTGCAGCCGGGTGAGATTGCACCCGCGGCCAGCGGCGGTACGCCAGTGAGTAACGCCGGTGAAGTGCTCGAGCCTTACAGCAGTGAGCAGTTCGAAGCCGGGGTGAAATACGATGGCGGCAGCTTCGGTGGCAGCCTGAGCGCGTTTACCACTAGCAAGCCGAGCAGCTTTGTGCAAGACGGTGTGTTCGATACCTTCGGCGAGCAGCGCAACCGCGGCCTGGAGCTGAGCCTGTTCGGCCAGCCGCTGGAGAATGTCCGTCTAATCGGTGGCGCTACCCTGCTGAACGCGGAAATGACCAGCACCGCAGGCAATCTGTATGAAGGCAACGATGCCATTGGCGCGCCGCGTGTTCAGTTCAACCTGAATGCGGAGTGGGATCTTGCTGGTGTTCCCGGGCTGACCCTGGAAGCCCGCGGCCTGCACACCGGTTCTCAGTACGCGGATGCGGCCAACACCATCGAGGTGGGCAGCTGGAACCGGGTGGACCTGGGTGCACGCTACCTGACCGCTATTGGCGACAAGCCGATGACCCTGAAAGCGCGGGTGCAAAATGTGGCGGACGACAATAATTGGGTATCCGTGGGTGGTTACCCCGGTGCCAATTACCTGGTGCTCGGCGAGCCGCGCACGTTCCTGCTGTCCGCATCCCTGGACTTTTGATCCGGAGCCCTGACGGATGGGTATGATCCTCGCCACTGCGTCCAGTGCCGCCGGGCTGTTCAGCCTTTACGGTAGCTGGCGCAACTGGTCGCTGCTAAAACGCTGGGGCACATTGGTGGGTTGGAGTTTGCTGCTGCTGTCCTGTTTCCTTTGGGCCAGCAGCGCAGCCAGTGTTGCGCTGGGCATCAGCTATGCACTGCTTGCGCTCACCGCCTGCGCCTGGCTGCTGGTGGGGTATAACCGCGAACGGCGCCCACAGCGGTCGCCGCTGCTGGCCGCCGGTAAAGTGCGCTGGCCGGCACTGTCGGCCCTGGGTAAACACCTGCTGTTGCTGCTGGGCACGGTGCCGCTTGCGGGCGCTGCGGCCCTGTACGGCAGTACTGCCCTGGCCACTGTTCTGCCCTGGCAGCAGGGCAATGCCCTGAGCTTTGCCATGCTGCTGGCGCCAGTGCTCTGGGGCTGCGGCGCCTACTGGCAGTGCGCGGACTCCCGTCCCCTGCGACCCGCAGCGACACACCTTGCCGTGTTACTCGTGAGTGCGGTCGCCATATACTGACCTTCCTCTTTCTCGCGGTCCGAAACCGGTAATCCGGGCCGCGGGATTAATCTGAAAAAGTTTTCGCGATGAAATTCAGCCTCTCTCCCGCGTTGGTCAAAAGCTCCCTCGCAAGTCATTCCTGGATTGGCCTGCTGGTGGGGTTTCTGATGTACCTGATCTGCGTGTCCGGCAGTCTGGTGGTGTTCTCTGGTTATCTGAAGCGCTGGGAGCAGGCCGCGGTAGCGGAATACCAGACACTTGTGCCGGCCGCCGCAACCGCGGCCTACCAGGAGCTGCTGGCCCGCAAGCCGGATATTTCCGGGGATATCCTGATGATGTTGCCGCGGGACGATCAGCCGCGCGGCATGCTGGTATCCGCCGGCGGTGTCTACTACCTGAATGAAGATGGCAGCCGCGGCGGTGACATCTCCACGCCCTGGAGCAATTCCATGGTGGGTCTGCACGATGCACTGCATATTCCCAGCGACTGGGGCGAAATCCTGGTCAGTGTTTTGGGGGTGATGCTGTGCGGGTTGATCGTGTCCGGCTTTCTCGCACACCCGCGGATTTTCCGCGACGCGTTCAATTTCCGCCTTGGAGGCTCGCGGCATCTGGAACAGGCGGATATTCACAACCGCCTGAGCGTTTGGGGCGCGCCCTTTCATCTGGTGATCGGATTGACCGGCGCCTGGTTCGGTCTGTCTATCCTGATGTACACCCTCTATGGCAATGTGTTTTTCGGCGGTGACCGCGATGCCGCCATCGAGTCCATTCACGGCTCCGCGCCAAAATTAGAACAAATTGTGCAGATGGCGGATGTGGGGCGCGCGCTGCAGTCCATGGCAACCATCGCACCGGATGCGCGCCCGATCTATTTCAATGTGGAGAACGCCAATTCCCCCTCGCAATACATTTTGCTGGGTGCCCAGCACCCGGACAGCCTGATCTACGTCGAGCAGTATCGCTTTGACCAGCAGGGCAATTATCTGGATAAGGTCGGTTACTCCGATGGTGAGCCCGGCAAGCAAGTGCTGTTTTCTCTGTACCGTCTGCACTTCGGACATTTCGGTGGATTGCCGGTAATGATCCTGTATGTGGTTTTCGGGATCGCCCTCGCGGTGGTGTCTGTCACCGGCATCAATATCTGGCTGGTGAAGCGCAAGAAACGGGATTTCATCAACAATGTCTGGGTCGGGCTGGTGTGGGGCACTCCACTCGCTATCGCCATTTCGGGTCTGGCGGCACTTATACTGAACAGTGGCGCGGCGGGTTATTTCTGGCTGCCGCTGCTAGCGACGGCTGTTTTTGGACTGTGTCTTGATAACGAAGCGCGTAGTAAATACTGGCTGCAACGGATCACCGCGGTATTGCTGATGCTGATGGCGCTGTCGCATCTGGTGATGTTCAAATCCCACGGGCTGCACGGCGCAGCGTTGGCGGTCAATCTCGCGCTGGTGGCATTTTCCGGGTTGTTTCTATGGTTGGCGCACCGCACCGAAAAATTGCTGCGCTGAAAACCCGTCAAGCAGTCTCCCGCTTGCAGCCGCCGGCGTAATCCATTTGAATGAATGCCGTCGTAGAAGACAGTATTTCAGGCTTTACGCTCAGGTGAGGATTGCGTGCTGACGCGGATATTACCCTTTAAGGCTTTTTACCGTGCACTGCTATGGCTGGTGTATTTTTGTGCGGCAGTTTCAGTAAGTCAGGCTCAGGCCCAAGATACCGCCAGCGGCGATCATGTCCGTGTGCGCTGGCTGGCTCCGGAGCAATTTGGTCCGGCGACGGAAACCATCGGTTTCTACTTCGAAGTCGATCCCGGCTGGCATGTGTACTGGCGCAATGCCGGTGATTCCGGCGCGGCGCCGCGCTTTGATTTTGTCGGTGCCAGTGGTGAAGTCGGGGAAATCCAGTGGCCGTCGCCAGTGCGTCTGCCCATCGAGCATCTCACCAATCTTGGCTACGAAGGCGATGTCGCCTACCTGTTTTCGGTCACACCCGATGCACCGCGTATGGAACTGGTGGTGAATCTCGAATGGCTGGTGTGCAAGGTGGATTGCATCCCTGGATACGGCAACATGTCATTGTCCCGCGAAGTTGCGGACAAGGCGCAGTGGCTGCCGCAGGATCTCGCATTGCGCGACCGGTTTGCCGCACAGGTTCCTGAAGCGGCAATGCCGGGCAACTTTCCCTGGACCGTGCAACGTGTCAGTGCTGGTGCAGAGCAGGGCACACTGCAGCTTGAATTGATGGCGGCCAATGGCGGCTCACAAGTGTCGCCGCCCGAAGTATTTCCCCTGGATGGCGGGCTGTTGACCGCCAAGGCGCCGCAGGTAGAACAATCCGGCAATATCATCCTCTACACATTCGAGCGGGTTCCGGGGGCGCCCCTGTTGCCAACAGCATCGCCGACAACTGGATTTGTCATAAGCGACGGCACACGTGCCTGGCAGCTGGACAATCTCGAAATTCAGACCGCTCCTGCCAGCGTGCCTCCGGCTGTGGGCGGCGGTCAGCCTGTGTGGTTATTGATTCTCGCCGCCATCGCCGGTGGCGCCATTCTCAATCTTATGCCCTGTGTGTTTCCGGTGCTGTCGATCAAGCTGTTCGGCCTGATGGGACCCGGCACGTCTGCGCAGGAACGTGTGAAATCGGGCCTGCTGTATGGCGCCGGCGTACTGGTGACCTTTGCCCTGCTCGGCGGATTGTTGTTGGCACTGCGCGCCGGGGGTGCTGCTATCGGCTGGGGGTTCCAGTTGCAGTCGGCGCCGGTGGTACTGGCGCTGATCCTGCTGTTCTGGCTGATGGCGCTGTCTTTCAGCGGGGTGTACGAATTCGGTCACCGGCTGATGAATCTCGCCGGGCACAGTCGCGGTGGCAGTTTCGCCACCGGCGTGCTCGCCGTATTTGTCGCTGCGCCCTGCACCGGCCCGTTTATGGGGGCGGCACTGGGGGCTGCGACCCTGTTGCCGACGGCTTCGGCCATGGCGATCTTCATCGGGCTGGGTATTGGTCTGGCGTTGCCGTTTGTGCTGCTGTGCCTGTTCCCGGCATTGCTACAGCGATTGCCGCAGCCGGGCCCGTGGATGGAAACCCTGCGCCAGTTTCTCGCCTTTCCGCTCTATGCCACGGTGATCTGGCTGCTGTGGGTACTGGGGCGTCTCGTCGGTGAAGACGGCTGGCTCCTGGGCAGCCTGGTGATGCTGGGCGTGGTGCTCGCCCTGTGGCTGGCGCAACACCTGCAGCGGTTTGGCAAACTGTTTGCGTGGCTGTCGGTGCTGGTCGTCATTGTTTTGGGACTGTCTGGCGCCAACTATCTGCAGGAACATCGTCCGGGTTCAGAGACTGCGGTGGGCGCAGTGGCAGAAGGTTGGCAACCGTACGACAGGATTGCCATTGGTGAAGCACTGGCTCGCGGGCAGGGGGTATTTATCGATTACACCGCGGCTTGGTGTATCACCTGCCAGGTGAACAAGAAACTGGTGCTGGATACGGATGAAGTGGCTGCACTGTTTGCAAAGAACAAGGTCTATCTTGTACGGGCGGACTGGACCGATCAGAACCCTGCAATTACCACCGCGCTGGCAGAATTGGGGCGCAACTCGGTTCCGGTCTATGCCTGGTATGCCCCGGGTGAAAAATCCCCGGTGTTACTGCCGCAGATTCTACAGGCGAGCATGATCGAGGCGTTGTTTGCTTCAGAAACCGAGTAGTTAACAGGTAAGTGAAAATGGAAAGAGGATCGAAAGATGAATATAAAAAAATTCCGTGCAAAACAATTTCTTAACGCGGTAGGTGCCTTTCTGATCGCGGCGCCGGCCCTGGTAATGGCCGCCGCCACCCCCGGCGAGAAAGCCCCGGAATTCTCCGAGGTGGATGCGGCGGGCAAAACCCACAGCCTGGCGGATTACAAAGGCCAGTGGCTGGTGCTGGAGTGGTTTAACAAAGATTGCCCCTATGTGAAAAAGCATTACGGCAGCGGCAATATGCAGGCGCTGCAGGAAAAATACACCGGCCAGGATATCAACTGGTTGACCGTCATCTCCTCCGCCAAGGGCAAACAGGGTTACCTGGAACCGGCCCAGGCGCTGGAGGTGGCGGAGAGCCACAATCTCCACGCCAGTGCGCCGTTCCTGCTGGATAGCGATGGCAGTATGGGCCGCGCCTACGGTGCCAAAACCACCCCGCATATGTTCATCATCGATCCGCAGGGACAGGTGGTTTACGCCGGTGCCATCGACAATAACGACTCTGCCAATCCCGCGGTGATTCCCCAGTCTGCCAACTATGTGGCCGCGGCACTGGATGCCTCACTGGCGGGCAGCGCGGTAGAGGTGACCTCCTCGCGGGCTTACGGTTGTAGCGTCAAGTATTGAGTTCGTGCACCTCGCCCGGCGTAAAGCCGGGCAGCGCTGGGCATTGCTAGTTGATGTCTCTCAGGGTGTCAGTCATGGCGAGGGTAAGCTGGCTCAGGTCCTGCTGACTGATGATGTAGGGGGGCATGGTGTAAACCAGTTTGCCGAAGGGGCGCAGCCATACGCCCCGCTCGATCAGGCTTTGTTGCAAGGTCCTGTTGTCCACCGGCTGTTTCATTTCCACCACGCCGATCGCTCCCAGTACACGGACATCGGCAACCCCGCTGGCGTCTTTCAACGGCGCCAGCTCCTGTTTAAGTTGCTGCTCGATGTTGATTACCTGCTGTTGCCAGTCGCGCGCCAGCAACAAATCAATACTGGCATTGGCCACGGCGCAGGCCATCGGGTTCCCCATGAATGTAGGACCGTGCATAAATACGCCGGCCTCACCACTACAGATACCGTTCGCTACCTTGTCGGTACACAGTGTTGCCGCCAGGGTCATGGTGCCGCCGGTCAGCGCCTTGCCGAGAGTGAGAATATCCGGGGAAATACCCGCGTGCTCACAGGCAAACAGTTTGCCGCTGCGACCGAAGCCGGTGGCGATTTCGTCGGCGATCAGCAACAAGTCGTACTGGTCGCAGAGTTCGCGTACGCGCTTCAGGTATTCCGGTGAATAGAAACGCATGCCGCCGGCGCCCTGGACGATGGGTTCCAAAATGACCGCCGCGAGATTCTGGTGATTCTGTTCAATCAGCTGTTGCAGTTCGGCGGTGTCCTGTGCGCTGCAGGGTTCGTCGAATTTTGGTGCGGGAGCGGGCGCAAACAGGTGCTGGGTGAGCTGGCTGGCGAACAGGTGATGCATGCCGGTGACGGGGTCGCAGGTGGCCATGGCACCGAAGGTGTCGCCGTGGTAGCCGTTGCGCAGTGCCAGCAGTCTGGATTTTTCCGGTTTACCTTGGGAGTGCCAGTATTGCAGTGCCATTTTGATGGCGACTTCGACGGAGACGGAGCCGGAATCCGCGAGGAATACTTTCTGCAGTGGCTCGGGTGTCAGGGCGACGAGTTTTTTACACAGTTCGACAGCGGGCTCGTGGGTGAGGCCGCCGAACATGACGTGGCTCATTTTTTCCATCTGGCTCTGCATGGCGGCATTCAGCTCGGGAACGTTGTAGCCGTGCAGGGTGCTCCACCAGGAGCTCATGCCATCGATCAGGCCGCGGCCGTCTTCCAGATAAATCCGCACGCCTTCTGCTCTGGCGATCGGGTAGACGGGCGGAGGGTTGATAAGGGAGGAGTAGGGGTGCCAGATATGGTTTTTGTCGAACTCTAAATCGATCATGTCGGGGTGCTTTGGTCTTGTTTGCTAGCGGCGAAGCACCGGGGATCTGTTTTCGGAACCGCTATGAATACATCCCTGTAAGCTGCGTCGGCGACGTCCCTGTCGCCGACGCTTCCGAAAACAGATCCCCGGCACTTCACCTTCGCATCTGATTTCTGAGCTTCGTTAGCGCTCGCTGATTTTGGTTTATGCCAGTTCCCGCAGAACTTTGAGCGGCGGCTGGCTCACCGCGCTTCGGCACGCCAGTGTGCCGGCAGTACCTACCAGCAGTGCACCCGCCAGGGGCCCCAGCAGCCACAGTCCCGGATGGAAGTGGAACGGCATATCGAATACCCGCTGGGTCAGCACGGCGAGGGTCGCTTCGGTGCCGATGGCGGCGAGAAGGCCTGCGGCGATACCGAGCAGGCCGAATTCAATCACCAGGCTGCGGATCAGCAACTGCCGGCGGCCGCCCAGTGTGCGGATTACGGCGGCTTCCTGCAAACGTTCGGCGATGCTGGCGCGCACGCCGGCGATCAGTACCAGTACGCCGGCTACCAGCATCAGCGCGAGCACGGATTCCACGGCGATGGCGACCTGACCGATGGTTTCGCGGATGTTTTCCAGGATTTTGTCCAGTTCGATGATGCTGACGCTGGGGAAGTTTTTCACCAGTTCATTGATGAACAGCTTGTCTTCCGGCGGCAGGTAGAAGCTCTGGATGTAGGTGGCCGGGAAGGTATCCAGGCTACCCGGGGCAAACAGCATGAAGAAGTTGGGGCGCATGCTGTTCCAGTCGAGGGTGCGCAGGCTGGTGATTTTGGCTTCGGTTTCCAGGCCGCCAATGGAAAAGCGCAGTACGTCGCCGAGGCTGAGGCCGAGTCGCGCGGCGACTTCGACTTCCACCGATACGCCTTCATCGAGGTTGTCGTTCCACCATTCACCGGCGACGATTTTGTTGTCGGCGGGCAGGGTGTCGGTCCAGCTGAGGTTGAGTTCGCGGCGGATGGCGCCGTCTTTCTGTTCCCGTTCCTCCACCGGGGTGCCGTTTACGGCGATCAGGCGGCCGCGCACCATGGGGTAGAACTCGGTGCCCTCGAGATTTCTGCTTTCGACTTTCTGTTTAACACCGTCCAGTTCGTAGGGCGCGATGTTGATGAGGAAGTGGTTGGGGGCGTTTTCCGGCAGCTGCATTTTCCACTCGTCGATCAACGCGGTGCGCGCGTAGAACATGGCGAGCATGGCGAGCAGACCAGTGCCGAAGGCGGCGATCAGCAGGGTGTTGAAGCCGGCGCGGCGCTGCAGGCTGCCGAGCGCAATGCGCCAGCTGCCGCCGAGGGCCGCGAGCCTGCCGCGCACCAGCACGCGATTGATTACGGCGGCACCAACCACTAGCAAGCCAAGTCCCGCGAGCAGGGCCACGGTGATGGCGATACTGCCGGAGAGCCACCAGATCAGTAGCAGCATGGACAGTGGGCCGGGGATCAGCCCCAGCCACTCGCGTTTGTCCGGGTTGCTCCAGTCCTGCCGCAGGGTCTGCATTGGATCGGTCTGGGCCAGGCGGAACAGTGGGGGCAGGGCAAAGCCGATCACGCAGGCGATGCCGGTGGCGAGACCGACCAGCAGCGGTTGCCAGCCGCTGGGGGGCGGGGTGACCGGGAAGAAGCCCTCCAGCAGGTTTACTGCCTGGGACTGGATCAGCGAGCCGATGGCGAGACCGACGGTTGTGGCGATCAGCGCGAGCGCGGTCATCTGGCCGAGGTAGATGCCGAGGATTTTGTTTTTGCCGGCGCCGAGGCTTTTCATCACCGCCACATAGTTGGCGTGACGCAGGCCGTAGCGGCGGGCGGCGAGGCCGACAGCGACGCTCGCCAGCAATACCGCGAGACTGGCGGCGAGGAACAGGAAACTCTCGGCGCGGTCGAGGGTGCGCGCAACCCGCGGCTGGCCTTCCTCCAGGTCGATCACCCGCTGGTGGTCGGTGAGCTGGGGCTTCAGCCACTGGAAGTATTGCTTCAGTGCGGCGTCATCGCCGGCAAACAGATAGCGGTAGGTGACCCGGCTGCCGGGTTGCAGGATATTGGTGGTGGCGAGGTCGGACTGGTTCATCATCAACCGCGCGCCCATGGAAAACAGGTTGGTACCGCGGTCCGGTTCGTGGTCAAGAATGCCGGCCACGGTGAAATTGCTGTCGCCCAACTGCAACGGGTCGCCGATTGCAAGGTTCATCAGCGGCAGCAGGCGTGCTTCCAGCCACACCTGGCCGGGGGCGGGGCCCTGGCGGGTTTCGCGGGGTTCATCGTCCGGAGTTGTGCGCATCTCCAGATGGCCCACCAGCGGATAGCGGTCGCTGACCGCCTTTACCGAGGCGAACTGGAATTCGTCCCCGGCAGACAGCATAGAGGCGAATTCGACGGTCTCTGCCTGCTGCAGGCCCATTTCCCCCGCCTTGGTCAGCCATTCCGCAGGGACTTCGGTGCTGCTCTGCACCACCCGCTCCGCCGCGAGAAAACTCTGCGACTGGATGTACATGGCGCGGGTGAGACGATCGGAGAAATGGGCGATGGCGGTGACGCAGCTCACCGCCAGCACCAGGGCGGTGGCGATCAGTGCCAGTTCGCCACCGCGCCAGTCACGGCCCAGCAGTTTTAGCGGCAGCATCAGGCGGATACCTCCGCCAGTGAGCCGGGAAGGTCGCCGGCGGTGATCTCTCCCGCAGTCATGCGCAGGTGGGCGCCGCAGCGCGCGGCAAGGCGCTGCTCGTGGGTGACCAGTACCAGGGTGGTGCCGATTTCCCCGTTGAGGTTAAACAGCAGGTCGATGACCTTTTCGCCGTTGTGGGCGTCGAGGCTGCCGGTGGGTTCGTCGGCGAACAGGATGCCGCTGCCGGTGGTCGAACCGGTGTTGGCGATGCTGCAAAACGCGCGGGCGATGGCCACCCGCTGCTGCTCGCCGCCGGAGAGCTGGCGGGGGTAGTGGTGCAGGCGGTGGCCGAGGCCGACCCGTTCAAGGAATTCCTGCGCGCGCTTGCCGGCGTTGCGCTCTCCGCGCAGTTCGCTGGGCAGCATGACATTTTCCTGGGCAGTAAGGCCGGGCAGCAGCTGGAAGGTCTGGAACACAAAGCCCACACAGCGGGCCCGCAGGGCTGCGCGCTGTTCTTCGTCCATGGCGGTAATTTCTTCTCCCGCCAACCAGATCTTGCCCTCGCTGGGGCGGTCGAGCCCCGCCAGCAGGCCCAGCAAGGTGGATTTGCCAGAGCCGGAGGCGCCGGTGATGGCGAGGCTCTGGCCGGCGGGAAGCTGCAGGGAGATGTCATTCAGTAGTGTCAGCGGGCCTTCGCTGGTATTGACCCGGTGGTGTAGGTTTTCGGCTTTGAGCATCACTGACATGGCAAGTCCCTGGATTTCCTGCAAAATGCACGTTGATTGTGAGTTGGAGAGTATGACATGACGGCAGTTCTTTTCCGGTATCTCACCACCGGTTTTATCCCGCGTGGTCTGCTGTTGATCGCACTTGTTTACGCTGGTGTGGCGAAAGCGGATGCACAGGGGGCCGCAGACGGTAGCAAGACACTGTTGATTCTTGGGGACAGTATCAGCGCGGCTTATGGCATTGACGAGCGCGAGGGCTGGGTGCAGTTGCTGCGGGATCGGCTTGAGGAGAAAGATCTTGCGGTGAAGGTGGTGAATGCGAGTGTGAGCGGGGAGACTTCCGCCGGTGGCCTGGCGCGCTTGCCGCGACTGCTTAGCGAGCACGGGCCAAAGTGGCTGGTGGTGGAGCTGGGGGGCAATGACGGCTTGCGGGGTTATCCGCCACGGGCGTTGCAACAGAATCTGGTGCGGATGGTGCAACTGGCGCGGGAGCAGGGGGCTGAGGTACTGCTGCTGGGTATGCAGATGCCGCCCAATTACGGCAAGGCGTACACCCAGGCGTTTGCGGCGGTATATCCGCAGGTGGCGGCTGCAGAGCAGGTGCCGTTGGTGCCGTTCTTCCTGGAGACGGTGGCGCTGGTGGAGGGGGCCATGCAGAACGATGGTATACACCCCACCGCCAAGGCCCAGCCGGCGCTGCTGGAGCATGTGTGGCCGTGTCTGGAATCCATAATGAAAGGCAATGTGGACACCCGGTCCAATAGCCTGTGCACTTCTTGATCGGAAAGCGTACAATCGCGCCCTGATTTTCTTTGGACCCTCGGGGGGAACTCCGTAGTCGGGTTCGAGGCGGCACTGTCGCCGTGGAAGCCTTCGCGGGACACGCCGTGAACCCATCCATGGGGGCTCTTCCGCGAGGTCCCTCTCGCGGAAGGTCCCGCAAAGGCTTCCACGCCGACAGCGCCTTCGCATCGTAGTATTCCTTCCCTGCTGACCTGCGAGGGGAGCCTGAAGATTTTTCGAGATTTACCCATGTCTGATCTGGAAAACCGCCGCGACCGGCTGGAGTTCAACAAGCTGCAAAAGCGCCTGCGCCGCAATGTGGGCAAGGCGATCGCCGACTTCAACATGATTGAAGAGGGCGACAAGGTGATGGTGTGCCTGTCTGGCGGTAAGGATTCCTACGCGATGCTGGAAATCCTGATGAATCTGCAAAAGACCGCGCCGGTAAATTTTGAGCTGGTTGCGGTGAATATGGACCAGAAGCAGCCGGGTTTTCCGGAGCACATTCTGCCGGAGTACCTGCAGTCTATCGGGGTGCCTTATCACATCGTGAACAAGGACACCTACAGTGTGGTGAAAGAGGTGATACCGGAGGGCAAGACCACCTGTGGCCTTTGCTCACGCCTGCGTCGCGGCACGCTGTACGGTTTCGCCGAGGAGATTGGGGCCACCAAGGTGGCGCTGGGGCACCACAAGGACGATATCGTCGAGACCCTGTTTCTGAATATGTTTTACGGCGGCCGTCTCAAGGCGATGCCGCCGAAACTGCGTGCCGATGATGGGCGCAATATTGTGATTCGCCCGCTGGCGTACTGCCGTGAGACGGATCTGATCGCGTTTGCGGACCACAAGCAGTTCCCGATCATTCCGTGCAACCTGTGCGGCAGTCAGGAGAATCTGCAGCGCCAAGCGATCAAGGGCATGCTGAATGACTGGGAGCGGAAATTCCCCGGTCGCAGTGACAATATTTTCGCCGCGCTCACACGCGTGTCTCCGTCACAGTTGGCGGATCGGGATCTGTACGACTTCGAGAGCCTGGAGCTCGACCGCTCTAAACCCGCACCTGCGGCGGACGCGCGTTCGATCGAGCAGTATGTGGATTCCTGGATTCCCGAAGATGCCCGCGATGAGGATCTGGAGAGTGAGCTGGCTCCTGCTGAGGAGTCGCGGCCGCTGTATATTGAGGCGCGCAATCTGTAGTTGCCTCGTCCTCTAACAGCAACGTGTCCGTTTTCGATGCAGCCGCGGTTTTGTCCGCGGCTGTTTTGTTTTCGGGCCGCGAAACTTCTGAAGGTCTAATCAGTTTGCAGTAGCTGTCGACAAAATCCCGCAGGCGGGCACTGGGGCCGTGATGGAAGTGTTTTTTCCAGAGTTTGGCCATACGCGGCAGATCGCCGCTCTCGACCGTTTCCACTCCAGCGGCGCGGTACACCAGCCAGGCGATGGCGGTGGCGTAGCGCAGGTTGGTGGCGAGTTCGGCGTGGGGGTGCTGCAGGAAGTCTCGCTGGCTGGCGAGCCCGCGTACTTTTGAGGCGAGCGCGGGGAAGTTGATCAGGTATCTGTCCCATACCTGTCGGTGGGTACTGGGCAGAATCTGGAATATGCCCATACCGTGGCGCGAGCCCTGTTTGAGGTGGAATCCGAGTTCGGATTCCTGTGCTGCGGTTCCGAGGAGCAGTGATTCCATCCCCGGTGACCAGGCACGCAACTGTTTGAGTGTGGGACGAACGACGAGCAGGCGCAGTTCGTCGAGACAAATACCCATATTTCTTTGCTATTCCCTTACTGCTCAGTCTGGAAACGTCATCCGTGGTAGCTTCCAGTTACTGTTCTTAACCCTTGGTTTAGTTTGCCGATTGAGTAACCGCCAGCAAATAGGTAGATTTGCGCGCAATAAAGACTAATAACGACGGATTCAGCCTATTCTTTCGCCAAAGATGGCCGGGTCTGCCAATTCTGACGGGGAATCCTACATGTCCGGACAATGGGTAATCGCCTTAACGTTTATCGCCTACCTGGCCTTGATCCTTGCAATCGGTGTTTACGCATACCTGCGCACCAAGGATGCCAGCGACTATTTTCTCGGCGGGCGCTCGCTGCCGCCGGCGGTGGCGGCACTGAGCGCTGGCGCTTCGGATATGAGTGGTTGGCTATTGCTCGGCCTGCCGGGAGCGGCCTATACGGTTGGCCTCTCTTCCGGATGGATCGCGATCGGTTTGTTCAGTGGCATTTTGCTGAGCTGGACGACGATGGCTCGGCGCCTGCGGATATATTCTTACGCGCTGGACGATTCGCTCACGGTGCCCGCCTACCTGCACCGTCGTTTTAATCTCGGGCATCCGTATCTGCGCACCATCTGTGCCTTTTTTATCCTGTTGTTTTTCCTGTTTTACGTGGCTTCCGGTCTGATTGCCGGCGGCAAGCTGTTTGAAACCGTGTTCGGCTGGGACTACCAGTGGGCGGTGATCATCGGCGCGCTGGCGGTGATTTCCTATACGCTGTTCGGTGGTTTTCTCGCGGTTTCCTGGACGGATGTGATCCAGGGGTTGCTGATGAGCCTGGCGCTGGTGATCGTACCGGTGATGGTGATCTCCGATGAAGGCGGTCTGGGCACTGCCTGGACAACGATGAAGGAGCAGCATCCGGAGCTGATGCACTGGATGATGGACAATACCGGCGCCACATTAAGCGTCGCCGCGATTCTGAGTTCGCTCGCCTGGGGGCTCGGGTATTTCGGGCAGCCGCATATCCTTGCGCGTTTCAAGGCGTTGCGGCACCCGGATGATATGCCCATCGCAGCGGGGGTGGCCGCGGTGTGGTCGCTGGCCGGTTTCCTCGGCGCCATGTGCGTGGGATTGTTCGGGCATCTGGAGTTGGCGCAGACACTGCCGGACGGCGAGCGTGTGTTTATGGCGCTGGTCGAGGCTCTGTTCCACCCACTGGTAGCGGGCATTCTGCTGGCCGCGATTCTGTCGGCGATCATGAGTACCGCCGATTCCCAGTTACTGGTGTCATCCGCGGCGCTCGCGGAGGATATGTACCACGTCTGGTTCGGTAAAAAGGCCAGTTCCGAGAGCATCGTGAAGGTCGGTCGCTGGGCGGTGGTTGCGCTCTCGCTGATTGCCGTCGGCGTGGCGATGGACCCGGATTCCAAGGTGCTCGATGTGGTGGCCTATGCGTGGGCAGGACTCGGTGCAGCATTTGGCCCGGCGATCCTGATCAGTCTGTACTGGTCGCGCATGACCGGTGCCGGTGCCATCGCCGGGGTGCTGGTGGGTGGTACAACCGTGGTGGTGTGGAAGCAGCTTTCCGGAGGAATCTTCGACATATACGAGCTTCTGCCGGGCTTTGTACTCTCCGCAGCTGCTATTGTTTTAGTTAGTGCCGTGACACATTGCCCCGAAGGAATATCCACGCGCCACCGTCAGTTAATGGGGCAGTAGCAGCAGTCTGATTGCGGCACTGACGCAGCGATGCGGAATTGACGGTTGGTGCCGCGGTTGGAGTAGTTGGAGTGATCGAAGTACACCTCGGTGATATCACTCGGTTGCATGTAGATGTAATCGTCAATGCAGCCAACCAGAGGCTCCTCGGTGGCGGTGGCGTGGATGGCGCCATCCACCGTGCGGCGGGACCGGAATTGCTCGAAGCCTGCCGCCAGATTGGTGGCTGTCCGGTGGGCGAAGTGCGTGCCACTCCCGGGTTCCGCCTGCCAGTCAAACGTATCTATCACACGGTCGGCCCGGTTTGGCGAAGCGGTAATCTGGGTGAGCCGGAGTTGCTGGCCAGCTGTTACCGCCAGTGCCTGAATCTCGCCCGCCGTGAAAATGTCCACTCCATCGCGTTTCCCGCCATCAGCTGCGGGGTTTACGATTACCCCCCCGAACTGGCCGTGGAAATTGCGGTAGAGCAGGTGCAGCATCACCTGGAGCGAGAAGGTGGACCGCGCCATATTATTTTCTGCTGTTATGACGACAGCATGGCCGAGCTGTACCGGGCACAGTTGGATGCCTGTGTGCGCAGGTGAAGCCGGCGGCGGTGCGATTGAAAATTTCGGTATGGTTTTTTGAGCATTTTGACTGCTCGGTTTTGTATTTCACTTGAAGTACCATCGTCCCAGAGCCAATCCCAATAACAACCCGAATAACAGCCAAGGCGAGGGAAAACCATGCGCAGCGCAGAGCAGTGGTTCAGCGAATATGGCGAGAGCCACCAGAACCCCACCAATAAGGCCATCCACTGGGTGGCCGTCCCCCTGATCTATCTGACCGTAGTCGGACTGTTATGGTCGATCCCGCAGCCCCAATGGATGGCGCAGTTGTCCTGGTTGAACTGGGCGGTGGTGGCAATGGTGCCGACGATTCTGTTTTACCTGCTGATGTCCCTTCCTCTGGCGCTCGGGATGCTGGGGATATCCGCACTGTGTCTGTGGGTCTGCAGTGCGTTGCAGGCGGCTGGACAGAGCGTGTTGTGGTGGTCTGTAGGGGTGTTTGTGGTGATGTGGGTGTTTCAGTTTATCGGGCACCACGTCGAGGGCAAGAAGCCTTCTTTTTTCAAGGATATCCAGTTCTTGCTAATCGGCCCGGCCTGGGTGATTGCCTTTCTCTACCGCAAGCTCGGTATCAAATACTGATTTGCGATTCTCATTAAACAAAGACCGGGCGATTGCCCGGTCTTTGTTTTGATCAGTACCGTAATCCCAATCTATTGGCGTTGCCCGCGAAAGTATCAGCTTTCAGTGCCCAACGAATCTTCGTCCCGCGAACTCCTCGCGCTGGGTCCGGTTTCACCGCCGTGCACTTTTTCACGCAGGCCCTGAACGATCTTGAAAAAGATCGGCACCAGCAGAGTGCCGGCAATACAGGCCATGATTGTGCCACCCATAACCGCGGTGCCCAGGGATATACGGCTGGCAGCGCCGGCGCCGGAGGCAATCACCAGCGGGATGGAACCCACCACGAATGAGAGGGTTGTCATGATGACCGGACGGAAACGCAGGCGGGCTGCGGTCACCGTGGCGTCGTGCAATGGCAGTCTCTCGATCTCGCGCTGGGTTTTGCCGAACTCGACGATCAGGATCGCGGTTTTCGCGGCCAAGGCTACCAGCAGCACAAGCCCAATCTGGCCGTACAGGCTGAGGGGCTCCCGGGCTATCAGCAGTGCCGCAATGGCACCGACGATGGCGATTGGCACCGACAGGATAATCGCGAACGGGGTCAGGAAAGACTCATACAGCGCCGCGAGGAACAGGAAAGTGAAAATCAGAGAGAGCCCAAGGGCGATGGTGGACGCATTGCCGGCTTTGCGTTCCTCGAAGCTGGAATCGGACCAGTCGTATTTGAAACCTTCGGGGAGTGTTTCTATGGCCACGCGTTCGAGCGCGTCCATGGCGTCTCCGGAACTGAAGCCCCCGGCGACATTCGGGCCACCGCTGACTTTCGCCGCGTCATAGGTGTTGTACCGTTTGAGGGTCACCGCCCCCAGAATCGGCTCGGTACTCAGGATGGCGGGTAGCGGTATCGGTTCGCCTTTGTTGTTGCTGATATAGATTTTCTCCAGATCCCGTTCCTGCTGGCGGAATCGGGAATCGGCCTGCACCATGACCTTGAAGGTCTTGTTGTACAGGTTGAAATCGTTGACGTAGATGGCGCCGAGCTGGGTTTGCAGCGTCAGGAAAATATCGCTGATTTTTACCCCCAGGGTCTTCGCTTTTACCCGATCGATATCCAGGCGAATCTGCGGTGAGCCAGCCTTGAAAATCGAGAAGGCGCGCGCAATTTCCGGTTGTTCGGTGGCGGCCGCAGAGAAATCCTGTACCACTTTGAACAGTTCCTGGGCGCCGACCCCCTGGGTATCTTCGAGCATAAATGAGAAGCCGGCCATGGTACCGAGACCGGGAATGGCGGGTGCGCCAAATACCAGCACCTGGGCCTCCGGCAGCTGCGCGAATTGCGCTTGGTATTTTTGTTGCAATGCCTGCTGAGACACATCCGGTGATTTGCGTTCGTCCCAGGGCTTAAGCTTGGCGATCACCATGCCGGCATTCGATTGCAGCATGACGTTCAGCACACTGAAACCATTCACTGACAGCACCTTATCGATGGCGGGATCCTGCATCAGAACTTCATTGATCTGGTCGACGACCGCGGCGGTACGCTCCAGTGACGCGGCTTCCGGCAGTGAGATGTCGATCATGAAGTAGCCCTTGTCTTCATCCGGGATAAAGCTTCGCGGCACGGATTGAAACAGCAGGAACAGGCAGACGAACAGGCCGGCAATAACTGCCAGGCTGATCAATATATGCCGGGCGAGCCAGTCCACGATTTTAAGGTAACCCCTGGAAACCCTTTCAAAGCCCCAGTTGAAGCCGCGAATCACCGGATTGGGCTTGCTGTGGCCCTCCTTCAAAATGGTCGAGCACAGCGCCGGGCTCAGGGTCAGTGCGTTGACCATGGAGATCAGTACCGAAACCGTAATGGTGGTGCCGAACTGGCCGAACATTCGCCCGGTCATGCCCGGCAGTAACATGGTGGGGCCGAATACGGCCACCAGCACCATGGACGTGGCCACAATCGGTCCGGATACTTCTTTCATGGCCTTGGCGGTGGCGGCGCGCTTATCCAGCCCTTCATCATGCATGATCCGCTCTACGTCCTCGACGACGATGATGGCATCGTCGACCACCACGCCGATTGCGAGGATCAGGCCGAACAGTGTCACGGTGTTGATCGTCATTCCCATCGCATTGAGTACCGCGAGCGTGCCGATAATAGACACTGGCACCGCCAGGGTAGGCACTAACGCCGCACGCACGTTACCTAGGAACAGGTAGGTGACGATGATGACCAGGATGATGGTCATAATCAGAGTGAAAACGGTTTCTTCCAGAGATACGGCAATAAACTCTGTGGTGTCGTGACCGATGACCGCTTCAACCCCTTCGGGGAAATATTGCGAAAGTTCCTCCACTTTCGCTTTGACATTCTCGGCCACTTCCAACGCGTTGGCATCGGACAATTTGTAAATCGCCAGCAGAACACCGGGGCCATTGTTGTATTCGCCGTAGCCTTTGTATATCTGGGCACCTAGCTCAACACGCGCGATGTCCTTGATGCGCACGACACCGCCTTTTTCATCGGCGCGCAGTACGATCTCGCCAAATTCTTCCTCCGAGTTCAGCCGGCCTTTGGTGGTGAGCACATATTGGAACTGAGTGGACTCCGGCGACGGCGGTGAACCGAGTTGGCCGACCGCGGCCTGGATGTTCTGTTCCTGAATCGCGCCCAGGACCTCGGGCACGGAAATTTCAAGATTCGCCATCTTCACCGGGTCGAGCCAGATCCGCATACCGTAATCCAGCGGGCCGATGATATTTGCCTCCCCTACACCCGGTACTCTGGCAAGTTCGTTGAGCAGGTTGAGCGAGGCAAAGTTGGACAGGAATACGCCGTCGAAGCGGTTGTCCGGAGAGAACAGGTTGACCACCATCAGCATGTCGGAGGAGCGTTTGCGGACCTTGATGCCGCGCTTCAATACTTCTGGAGGGAGAGATGGCTCTGCCAGTGCCACCCGGTTCTGCACATCCACCTGCGCCATGTCGTCATCGGTATCCATGTCGAACGTCATGAACAGCGTGTAAGTGCCATCACTACCGGAGTTGGAGGTCATGTAAACCATACCCTCGGCACCGTTTACCTGCTCTTCAATGGGTATCGCGACCGCGTTTTTTACCGTTTCGGCATCCGCACCGGGGTAAACCGCAACCACGGAAATTTTTGGCGCCGCGATATCCGGGTACTGATCCACCGGCATCACGAGTGCTGAGAGCAGGCCGAGGAAGGTAATCAGGATGGCGATTACAAAGGCAAATCGCGGGCGGCGGATGAACAAGTGTGTGTTTTCGCTCACAACGCTTCCGTCCGTGTTACTTGCCGATGTCTTCGGGCATATAGACGTCGCCGGGTTGGTTCCCCTGATTCACTTCCATGCTCGACTTCTGATATTCCTGGAAAGCCTCCCGCTCTCTGCGCAGCTGTTCGCGCAGGGAGTGGGGCGGGGGACGCAGACTCGGAGGCGTCTGCTCTTCGAATTGCTTGATTTCAACCGGGGTGACTTCGACCTCATCCCCTGGGCTCACTTTCTGCAGGCCTTCCACCAGCACCCTGTCACCGACTTTCAGGCCCTTTGGCACGGCCCAGTTGGGTCCGATGCGCATGCCGACTTCAATATTGGCCCGTTTGACCTTGTTTTCCTTGTCGAGCAGATAGACGAAGTGCCCCTGCTGGTCCTGCGATACGGCTTTCTGGGGGATGACAATACGCTGAACTTCTTCGAGGAGTTTGCCGTGTAGCGTGACGTTTTCCTCGGGGAGAAGCAGGCCATCGGGGTTGTGGAACAGCACACGAGCAGCGACGGTACCGCGGGTGGCGGCGGCCGTGGCGTCCCAGGAAAAGAACTCGCCCTTGAACGGATATACGGTATCGCCCGGCAGGACGATATACAGCTCCATATTCGGAATTGCGCGGCCCTGTTGCTTCAGTTTTTCCACTGCACTGTAAAACTCGTTGTAGGCTTTCTGGCCGATGTGGGCAAGTACGTACACCGGGTCTACCTTGACCAGCTGGGTAATTGGCACCGAGTTGGGGAGGATGAAAAAGTCGCCTACGGCGTAATTGGGATGCCCCACACGTCCGGAAAAGGGCGCGACAATCGAAGTGTGTGAAAGGTCTTGTTTTGCCTGGTAAAGCGAGGTCTGCGCTGTGTTGAGTTGCGCTTCCGCTGCCTGCATGGCGGATTTTGCAGTGTCAAAATCTTTAGCGGATATATAACCCTGGGGGCGCAGGTTCCGTGCGCGAATAAAGTTGGCCTTCGCCTGTTCATAATTTGACATCGCTTCAGCGATGCTGGATTCCGCCGTGGCAACTTTCGTTTCGAAGGGGTACGGATCCAGTCTTACAAGTTCCTCCCCCTGCCTGAAATACTTACCGGGTGAGATGTTTTGATAGAGGATTCTTGAAGCGACCAGAGGGAAAATCTGCGCGGTCTCCACGGCTTCTACCACGGCGGGTACTTCAAAGCTCGGTCTGAAGCTCATGAATTTGGCTTCAACAACTTCGACTTTTTTCGGGGGCGGCGTGGGTTTGGCGGCCTCTTTATCTCCGCAGCCAGCTGGAAGTAGGCACGCCGCAAATAAAACATTCCGCCAGTGAAAGAGGTTACGTAGAGATTGGTACATCATTTCCCGCAACTTGAGTCAATAAACCTACTTCCCTTAATCCTAGAGGGTATGGGGTTAAGCGTTGCGGAGTGGAATGATAGTTGGCGCTAGATTCTTGTTTCGGCGCACATTTCATGAAATCGGCGCTTGGTGTGGCGCCAAGGGCTGCAATGTAGTGGTGGCGCTTCATTTTGCGAGGACAAGGTCAGCGCCACTTTGATGGGAGTTAGCGGTTTTAGCGGTTGTAGTGGACCGGTACCTCCAGGGTTTCCTTCACCTGTTCCATTACCACATAGCTGGTGCACTCCTGCACTTCCGGCAGGGTCAGCAGGGTTTCACCGTAAAATCTGCGGTAAGCGCTCATATCCGCCACCCGTGCCTTGATCAGGTAATCAAAATTTCCCGACACCAGATAGCACTCCTGCACCTCTGGGAGCGCGGAGACGGCATTGCGGAATGCCTCGAAGGCGTCCTGGGCTGAGCGATTCAGGCTGATCTGGACAAACACCACCAGTGCGGCATCGAGAAATTCCGGATTGATCAGGGCGGTATATCCCTGGATCACACCATCGGATTCCATTCTTTTTACACGTTCGACACAGGGTGTGGGGGTGAGCCCCACCTGACGGGCCAGCTCTGCATAGCTGGTGCGCCCGTTCTTTTGCAGGACGCGCAGAATATTGCGATCAATGGTGCTGAGCTCATTGGCACGCCGTTTCATGTATTGCTCCGTAAGTTGGCCATCGGCCGTCAATCACTGTTTGTTTTGGTGACGGGATGGTCGCGGTTTGCCTACTTGACATGTCTCAACCCCCGACATGGGTTCTTTTTGGCGAAAAAGCGTACTTTGCGCCAATTAACCAGTTGATTCAACTGGTAACAGTTGAAAATGTACTGAAATCCACTCGTTAAGCGCTCTTATACTGCACAAATCCAACAAAGAAGGGGCGCACCAGATTGCGCTCACTAAACAGAGTATTGAGGAGAGTTGCTATGTTGATCGGTGTCCCGAAAGAGATCAAAAACCACGAGTATCGTATTGGTCTGACTCCGGCCAGCGTCCGTGAACTGGTAGGCCATGGCCACGAAGTAATCGTGCAGAAAGATGGCGGTTCAGCCATTGGCTTTACCGACGAAATGTATGAGCAGGCGGGTGCCAAGATTATCGACACCCCCGAAGAAATTTTTGCCTCTGCGGATATGATCGTGAAGGTAAAAGAGCCCCAGCCCCACGAGTGCGAAATGCTGCGCCCGGGTCAGCTGCTGTATACCTACCTGCACCTGGCGCCCGATCCCAAGCAGACCGAACTGCTGGTGAAGTCCGGCGCGACCTGCATCGCCTATGAAACCGTAACCGATCGCTTTGGCGGCCTGCCGCTGTTGGCGCCGATGTCTGAAGTGGCCGGCCGTATGTCCGTGCAGTGCGGTGCTCACCACCTGGAAAAAGCTCAGGGTGGCCTGGGTGTACTGCTGGGCGGCGTGCCTGGTGTTGCGCCGGCAAAAGTACTGATTATCGGTGGCGGTGTGGTTGGTGCCAACGCAGCCAAGATGGCTCTGGGCATGGGCGCGGATGTGACCATTCTGGATCGCTCGCTGCCGCGTCTGCGTCAGCTGGACGATATTTTTGGCGGTGCAGTGCGCACTGAATACTCCACCAATGACGCCATTGAGCAGCACGCTCTGGAAGCGGATCTGGTGATTGGCGCGGTTCTGATCCCCGGTGCGGCCGCACCGAAACTGCTGACCCGCGATCATATCAGCCGCATGAAGAAAGGCGCGGTGGTAGTGGACGTGGCCATCGACCAGGGCGGTTGCTTCGAAACCTCCAAGGCGACCACTCACCAGGAGCCGACTTACGTCGTAGACGGCGTGGTGCACTACTGCGTGGCCAACATGCCCGGCGGTGTTGCCCGTACTTCCACCATGGCGCTGAACAACGCGACCCTGCCGTTTGCGGTTGCGCTGGCGAACAAAGGTGCCAAGCAGGCGCTGCTGGACGACGCCAACCTGCTGGAAGGCCTGAACGTGCACGCTGGGATGGTGACTTACAAGGCGGTTGCCGATGTACTGGGCTACGAATTCGTAGACCCGAAACTGGCACTGCAGAAGTCCGCGATCGCCTCCGACGCGGCCGCCTGATCGCGGTAACTACGCCAAAACATTTTCATACAGGTTCTCTTCCGGGGCGTCCCCACGCCCCGCTCTGTGAGACCCGGCAGTGTCTTATCTGCCTTTGCAGCCGCGCTTTTTAGCGCGGCTTTTTTATGTCTTGTTTGTTTTCCGTGTGCGGCTTTCCTGGCGCCCCGGAAAACGCCATTAACGCCCTGGAAAAAGCCGGCTCAGCAATACCGGCAGTGCGGTTTCCACTCGCAGAATTCTCGGCCCGAGGTGCACCGACTGGAATCCGACTTCCTGCAGCTTTTCCACTTCGTACGGAATGAACCCGCCTTCCGGGCCCACTGCCAGGGTGGTCGGTTGTTGAATGTCCACCGGGCAGGGTGTGTCGGTGACGGGGTGGGCGACCAGCTTGAGGGAGTCCGCAGCGATTGCGGGCAGCTCATCTTCCACAAATGGTTTGAAGCGTTTGCGCAGCTCAAGCTGTGGCATGGCGGTATCCACAGCCTGCTCCAATCCCAGCAGGCACTGCTCGCGCAGTTGTTCGGTGGCAAGCCAGGGGCTCTGCCAATAAGATTTTTCTACCCGGTAACTGTTGATCAGGTAAAGCTTCTTTACGCCGAGCGCTGTCGCGTGCTGGATGGTGCGCTTCAGCATTTTCGGGCGCGGCAGCGCCAGAATCAGGGTCAGGGGCAGCGGGGGAGGCGGCGCGCGGTGCAGGGTAACCTCCAGGGTGACTCCGCCTTCTTCGCGCTTCAGGACTCTGCCTTCACCGATGTCGCCATCGAGCAGCCCGACTTTCAGTACATCGCCCACCTCGGCGCGGTGTACCTCGAGAATATGCTGCAGGCGCCGGCCGCGAAGCAGAGCGATCTGCGGGGACGTGGGCGCGGAGGATAAAAAATCCCCGGGCTCAAGAATGACCAGGTTCATGGCCTCAGCGCCTCGCGCTGGCCACGGCGCCCTTGCCGATACCCTCGTAGGCGCGCACACATATGTCGCGTCCGGGATTGGCCGCGGCGAGTTGTTCGGCAATATATTGGGCCAGTTGTTCCACCGTGGTGTCGCAGTCCAGCAGCTCGCAGCAGCTTGCGGGAATACTCAGGGTGAAATCCCCCTGCCGCGCCTGGTAGGCAAAGTGCAGTGTGTCGGTATCCTGTTTGACCAGGTCTTCACGGGTGCCGAGATAGATGTCTTTCCAGCGCTCGGCCCACTCGGCTTCAAGCGCACTGTTGCGCTCGCCATCCAGGTCGATGCGAATCCGGGAGCGGTGGCCATGGGCGATACGCTGGCAATTGCCGTCGTGTTTTTTCAGGCCGTGGCTGTAGTGGTAGTAGGGGGTGTCGATAATTTCGCTGGTGAAATCCAGGCGCAGGCGATCGACGCTGGTGGGGAAAACGCCATCCAGCTGCTGCACACACCAGGCGGCCACGGATTCAGGGGCAATGCTGTCGGCGCTCACCAGTGCGAATGCTTGCGCAGGTCCGCTGACCGAAATGGTTTTGCCACTTTCCAGTTTCCATTCCAGCTCAATCTGTCCGCCGTTTTCGGTAAGTTTCAGATTGGGGGCGTTCGTAGGTACTAACAAACGGTGGTCCAGCTCGCTGTCGAGCCAGTTGCGCAGGGTCTTTTTTACGATGCCGAAATCACACACCATGCCCTGATGATCCAGCGCGCCGTCGAGTGCGGCGTTGGCGAGCCAGGTTTCACCCACGATGCCGCGGCTGTGGTGGAGATAGCTGAAGTCCACGTTGGTAAGGCTGTCGACAAACAGGTGCATATTGATTCCGGTAACAGTGACATCTCGCCCGGTTTTGGGCGCGGCACAGTATAGCCATTTGAGGGCCCAAATTGACCTTTTGACCCAGGATTTTGCATTGTCGCGTCAACAAAGTGGAATTGGGGCTGGCACCTGGCGCCTTGAGTCTCTATAATCGCGCCCTCTTCGAGTACGGCGGTCTATGCCACAAGGCAGTTACCGACCGCAGAGCAGCTCTTGCACCAGCAACAGGCTGCGCTAATCTGAGTGCTCGAGCGTGATGGCGGCCCTTCCGGTCTCCTCGCAATGATTAGCTGTGAACCCCGCCAGGCCCGGAAGGGAGCAACGGTAGCAGTGACATCATGTGCCGAGGGTGTGCTGGTTGGGCTGCCTCCAATTTTCCTTCCCTTTCTTTCGTTCAAACTTTTCTCTTTTGCCACTGATCGGCAGTCTGACCAGATTCCGCTCGCCGCCGCTTTCGCGTTGATTGTGCCTGTCGCCTGATCGTGCAACATTATTCCCCAGACCCTCGGTGATATGGGGAATATTGTGCCGATGTGTTCGCTTGTGCTGTGGCGTCGTCCCGGCGGATCCGGTGCATGTGCTATAAACCGCGACAGTCATTCAATTTGTTCCTCCCCGTATTTGGGGCTGACTCCGTAAATAATTCGAAAAAAGACCAGAGGATGCCGATGAAAAAGCTCGCGTTGGTAATTGCTGCTGCCACCCTGGCGGTAGCGGGATGTGATCGTGGAAGCGACAAACCGGAAGTGCTGGAAACGGAAGTCGCCACGACTGCCGATAATGCCTCTGCCGACGCAGCCGCCGCCCCGGCCCCCGCTGCGGCCGGCACCCAGTCTGCGTCGACCGGTACCTCCGGCGCCGATGCCAAGGCATTTCTCGACAGCGCCCAGGAGCGTCTTGAGAAAATGGCGGAGGAGGTCAGCCATGCCAGTTGGGTAGCTTCCACCTATATCAATATGGACTCCCAGTACACCGAGGCGCTGGCGGTTGAGCGCTATACCGCGCTTGCAGTGGAGCTGGCACAGGAGGCTGCGAAGTTTGACGGCGCCGACCTGGACCCGGAAACCCGCCGCATGCTTACCATGCTGAAGCAGGGGCTGGTATTTCCCGCGCCGAAAGATCCCAAGCTGACCGCGGAGCTAGCCCAGATCGGTTCAAAATTGCAGGGCATGTACGGCGCCGGCAAATACTGCCCCGACCAGAAGGCTGCTGAGCAGGAAGGGGAGGGCAGCGCTGAAACCGAGGGCAAGTGTTACACCCTGACCGAAATGGGCCAGATCATGGCCAACAGTCGCGACCCGAAACAGCTGAAGGACCTGTGGGTAGGCTGGCGCAAGGTAGCACCGCCGATGAAGCCGCTGTACGAGCGCCAGGTGGAGATCGGCAACGCCGGTGCCAACGAGCTCGGCTACGACAACCTCAGTGTGATGTGGCGCTCCAAATACGACATGCCGGCGGATACTTTCGCCGCGGATATGGACAATCAGTGGAACAAGGTGAAGCCGCTGTATGAGGCGCTTCACTGCCACGTGCGCGCAAAACTGAACGAGCACTATGGGGATGAAGTGGCCCCGGCTACCGGCAAGATCCCCGCGCACCTGCTGGGTAACATGTGGGCCCAGGAGTGGGGCAACATTTACGACATCGTCAAAGATGACGATATGCAGGCGCCTTACGACCTCACCCAGCTGGTGGTGGATTCCGGCATGAGTGAGAAGGATATGGTGAAGACGGGGGAGACGTTCTTTACCTCCCTGGGCTTCAAGCCGCTGCCGGAAACTTTCTGGGAGCGTTCGCAGTTTGTGCAGCCGCGGGATCGCGATGTAGTGTGCCACGCCAGTGCCTGGGATCTGGATGGCAAGGACGATATCCGCATCAAGATGTGCATCAACAAAACAGGCGAAGACCTGATCACCGTCCACCACGAGCTGGGGCACAACTTTTATCAGCGCATCTACAGCGACCAACCTTTCCTCTATAAAGAAGGCGCTAACGACGGCTTCCACGAAGCCGTGGGCGATACTATTGCGCTGTCCATCACGCCGAAATACCTGAAGCAAATCGGCCTGATGGACGAAATCCCCGGTGAGGACAAGGATCTCGGCTATCTGATGCAGCAGGCGCTGGACAAGATTGCCTTCCTGCCCTTTGGCCTGCTGGTGGACAAGTGGCGCTGGCAGGTTTTCAACGGTGAAGTGCAGCCGGGTGACTACAACAAGGCGTGGTGGAAACTGCGGGAAGAGTACCAGGGCATTCAGGCTCCAGTCGCGCGCAGTGAAGCCAACTTCGATCCGGGCGCCAAATACCATATTCCGGGCAATACCCCGTATGCGCGTTACTTCCTTGCGCGTATCCAGCAGTTCCAGTTCCACCGTGCACTGTGCGAAGCCGCAGGGGAAACCGGCCCGCTACACCGCTGTTCCATATTCAAAAATGAAGCTGCAGGTAAAAAACTGCGCAACATGCTGGCAATGGGCGCAAGCAAGCCGTGGCCGGATGCCATGGAGGCTCTCACCGGCCAGCGCGAACTCGACGCTTCTGCGATCGTGGATTACTTCCAGCCTCTGATGGTTTACCTGCAGGAGCAGAACAAAGATCGCGAATGCGGTTGGTAATCCACTGTTGGCGATTGGGTGTGGCTATTGACCGCATATTCATACTCAATCGCGCCGGGGGTTTGAAAAACGATTACTGACGTTAGTATTACGCACGACTTGATGTAAATCAGATGATGCCACTGATGCCAGTGACATCATCCGGTAATGTTTGTCGGGCTGGAAAACGACTGCTCCAAGCAGAGTATCTGCGGGCAGACCAGTTCCGCTAAAGGATTGAACCGAGCCAGAAAAAGAGGTTGCTGATGAGCAATATTGATATCGGAATTGGTGCAAAGGATCGTGAAAAAATCGCGGATGGGCTAAAGCGACTGCTGGCAGATTCCTACACCCTGTACCTGCAGACCCACTATTTCCACTGGAATGTTACCGGTCGTCTGTTTCGTGAATTGCATCTGATGTTCGAAGAGCAGTACACCGAATTGGCGACGGCGGTTGACGATATTGCCGAGCGTATCCGCACCCTGGATGTGGTGGCGCCGGGTACGTATAAGGCGTTTGCGGGACTCAGCTCCATCAAGGAGGTGGAAGATGTGCCGGCTGCGGAAGACATGGTGCGTATCCTTACCCAGGGCCACGAGCAGGTAGTGAAAACCTGTCGCGAGGTACTAAAAGCAGCTCAGGACGGCGATGATGAATCCACCTCGGCGCTGGTGTCCGACCGTATGCGCGTACACGAGAAAACCGCATGGATGCTTCGGGCTACTGCGCAGTAGGCAGAGCCCCTGCACCGAATCAAGAACCGGCCTCTGGCCGGTTTTTTTTAGTCGGTAAGCCGTTCATATTTGTCAGGTGTTTATTTGGATTTTTCCGCGGCTTGCGGGCTGCCGAGCGCCACGGATAAAAACGCCTGCGCCGGCGCAGACAGTGTGCCGGATTCGCGCACCAGAACCCCCACCTGGTGGGTGAGAGCCGGCTCGGTCAGCGGTTTGCAGATCAGCCCGTAGGATTGCATTTGCGCTTCACACAGGCTGGGCACGGCGCTCACTCCCAGCCCGGTCTGTACCAGCCTGCCGATGGTGCTGAGCTGGTTTGCCTCGCACAGCAGCCGGGGTTGTGCGCCTTCTTCCTTATTCTGGGAGAAGGCGATATCCGTCCAGCGGCGCACTGCCGATCCCCGGTTCATGGCAATAAACGGTTCGCGGGCGAGATCCTGCCAGCGCAGGGCCTTTCTGCGCTGTAGCCGGTGGCCGGCGGGCAGTACCGCGATAAAGCGGTCGTCGCCGATGGGGGTAAAACTCAGGTTGCCGAGATCGTCCGGGCGGAAACTGATACCCAGTTCCGCGCGCCCCTGCTGTACCGCATGTACCACCCGCTCCATCACAATATCTTCCAGCACGATATTGATATCGGGATGCCGTTGGTGAAATTCCCGCAAGAGTTCCGGCAACTGGTTCAGAGCGAAAGCGGGGATGGCGGCAATAGACAGCTGCCCCTGTTGCAGGCGAAAACGCTGCTGTACCGCGTCCAGGGTGTTGTCCCAGTTGTGTAGCAATTGTTGGGCGCGCTCGACAAAGGTGGCGCCCTCCGGGGTGAGAACCAGCTGGCGGGCGTCGCGGCTGAACAGGGGGCCACCGAGGGAATCTTCCAGGCTGCGGATGGCGATGGAGATGGCCGGCTGGGATACGTGTAGCTGGGCGCTGGCCTCGGCGAGGCTGCGCGTTCTGGCTACTGCCACAAAGGCACGCAACTGTTTGACGGTTGTACTCACTGGGCTCACCCTGGATTTTTACTTAAGAAAAATTTAATGAATGTTAACAAGTTTAAATTAGTCTTAAGTGTTAGACCAAGGCATGATTGTCTACATGGCGAGATGGCCAATAATGGTCAACCATTCAGACGGGCATGATTTCTTCAGTGAATCCCCACAGGCCCGATCGCTAAACCGACAATAAGAGAAGAGCCAGCCGAGATGAGCAACCCAGTGCAACCCCTGTGGCAACCCACGGATGCGGCCATCGCCGCCACCCAAATGGATCAGTTTCGCCGCCAGGTCAACGAACAGCACCAGCAGTCACTGCCGGATTATCACGCCCTGTACCAGTGGTCGGTGGAGAACCGTGAGCAGTTCTGGAACCAGCTGTGGGATTTCGGTGAGGTTGTCGCCAGTGTTCGCGGTTCGCAGATTCTGGGGCGTGACACCATGCCGGGTGCCGAGTGGTTTCCCGAGGCGCGACTGAATTTCGCCGAAAACCTGCTGCGCTTCCGCGATGACAAGCCGGCGCTGGTCGAGCGGCTGGAAAATGGCCGTCGCCGCGAGCTGAGCTATGGCCAGCTGTTTGAAAATGTGGAGCGACTCGCTGCTGCGCTGGCAGCTGCCGGTGTGGCCAAGGGCGACCGGGTTGCCGGCTTTATGCCGAATATCATCGACACCGCGGTGGCCATGCTCGCCACTACCAGTCTCGGCGCCATCTGGACATCCTGTTCCCCGGATTTCGGTATCAACGGTGTGCTGGACCGCTTCGGCCAGGTTGAACCGAAAATCCTGTTTGCCTGCGAAGGGTATTTCTACAACGGCAAAGTCATCGACTCGTTGCCGCGCCTCCAGCAGATCGTCGAGCAGATCGACTCGATCCAAAAGCTGGTAGTGGTGCCCGTAGCCCGCTCCGCACAACAGACCGCAGAGAGTATCGCCGGGCTGGATCGCGCGATTGAGCTCGACGAGTTTGTCGCTAAGGCGCCGGCGCGCCCACTCACCTTTGCGCAAACCGAATTCAACCATCCCCTGTACATCATGTACTCCTCCGGAACGACCGGGGTTCCCAAGTGCATCGTGCACGGGGTGGGCGGTACGTTGCTGCAACACATCAAAGAGCACCGCCTGCACACGGATATTTCCCGCGACGACACCCTGTTCTATTTCACCACCTGTGGCTGGATGATGTGGAACTGGCTGGTGAGCGGTCTCGCCTGTGGTGCCACGCTGGTACTGTACGACGGTTCGCCGTTTTACCCGGCAGCCCAGAGTTTGTGGGATATGGCGGACGAGGAAGGCATCAGCGTATTTGGCACCAGTGCCAAATACATCGCCGCGCTGGAAAAGGCGGATTGCAAGCCGCGGGAGAGCCACAAACTCGAGCGTCTGCGTGCAGTGTTGTCCACGGGTTCACCGCTTGCTCATGAGGGCTTCCGCTATGTGTACCGGGATATCAAGTCCGACGTTTGCCTGAGTTCCATCTCCGGCGGTACCGACATCATCTCCTGTTTCGCCCTGGGCAACCCCACCCTGCCGGTATACCCGGGGGAACTGCAGTGCCGTGGCCTCGGTATGGCGGTACAGGTGTGGAGCGACGACGGCAAGCCAGTGCTGGAAGAGAAGGGCGAACTGGTGTGCGCCAGCTCTTTCCCCTGTATGCCGATCGGTTTCTGGAACGATGCCGACGGCAGCAAGTACCACGGTGCCTACTTTGACAGCTGGCCTGGTGTCTGGGCCCATGGCGACTACGCAGAAATCACCGAACACGGCGGTGTGATCATTTACGGCCGTTCCGACGCCGTGCTGAACCCCGGCGGTGTGCGTATTGGTACCGCGGAAATTTATCGCCAGGTGGAAAAGGTGGAAGAGGTGCTGGACAGCATCTGTATCGGCCAGGACTGGGGCGACGATGTGCGCGTGGTGCTGTTTGTGGTGTTGCGACAGGGGCTGACGCTGGACGACGAATTGACCCAGAAGATCCGCGCCACCATCCGCGCCAATACCACCCCGCGCCATGTGCCCGCCAAGGTGATCCAGGTAGCGGATATTCCCCGTACCATCAGCGGCAAGATTGTCGAGCTTGCGGTGCGCAATGTGGTACACGGCAAGCCGGTGAAAAATCAGGAGGCACTGGCGAATCCTGAGGCGCTGAAGCTGTATGAGAATCTGGCAGAACTGACGGAGGGGTAACCTCCGTCATTGAGCGAGCGAACGGCTATTTGGCCTGCTGCTCCAGCTCCTTGTTCATTTTGTTCAGGGCCATGCGGGTAAAGTACCCGGCCATGACACATACGAACCCGATAATGCCCAGGCTCAACAGGCCAGAAAAGCTGGTGAAAAGATCGATCATTGCGTCCATGACGGCCTCCTGAGTTGAAAATAATCACTTGTTTTTACATGTCCCCAGTGTAGAGTGGCGCCCGCTGGCGCCCTTGACCCAAATCAAGCCGGTGGTAGATTTTGTGGTCCCGGCTCATCCTTCAGGTAGAGCCGAACGTCTACCGGTGTAGACTCCGTAGCCTTTCCCTGAGCGGTTTCCCTGCCATCGGCGCTATGCCGCGCCAGCCAATCTGCGCTACCCTGTTGGTAGCAAAAAACAGTGCCCGTAAACCAATAACGTCACGGAAGATAAGCATGATTACATACCTGTATTGGGCCGCCGTTATCGCTCTTGTCATTTTGAGCCTGTTTGCCGGCAGTCGGTTGGGCAGCCTCAGTAAAGGTGCCATCGTCGCCGCCATCATTTTTCTTGTTGGTTGGCTCGCTTATTACTTTCACTTCGAACAGGTGTTCGTTAAACGCTTTGGTGGTGTCATGCGTATCAGCGTGCCGGAGGGGCAGCGGCACCTGGGATCCACCTGGAAAGACGATAACCTGTGGGTGGAGAACTACGATCCGCGCACCAACGAGTGCATTTTCAGCGAATACTCCAAGGGCAATCTGCTGGAAGGCCGGGTCATCATCAAAAACTGCAATCCGCTGATGGAGCGCGCGGGTAGCCCGGTAGCGCCGGGGCGCTGAGGCTACTGGCGGATCGGTGAGGGAGGTCGCGCCTGTGCACAATAACCATTGCGCGGGTGTAAAGACCGGTAAAGTTGTCAAAACGTTGGCAACTTTCTTTCTCCAATAGCGTCGCAGTGGTGATGATTGGCAAGTGGGTTGTAGAGTTGCGCGATTTCCAGTTCGCTCGAAGAGCGGTATTCCCTTCGATATTTACCGCGATCCTGTTGGCGGCGATGTTATTGCTGCTACCACAGGACGGCTTCGCGCTGCCTTTTTTTGACAATCTTCCCAAATTCAAAATTCGCGTGGCCGAAGATCGCACGTTGCAGGACTGGTTGCGTGAGCAGCTGAACGAACAGCGCAAAACGAGCAGTGTTCTCAAATCTTATGAAGATCCAGTGGATGTGGCGCGCTACGAGCGCGGCACCCTGGAGAAATTACTGCGCTCCCGCGGCTACTACGATGGGCGTGTGCGCCAGTCGGTGACCGATGGCGAGATCCTTTATCGGGTGGTACCGGGGGAGCAGTTCCGCATCAAATCCATCAATGTGCGCATGCCGGCACACCTGAAAGCGGGTTTTCCCGGGGTGGGGTTACAGGAAGGCGATCCGCTGGAAGCGGAAAAGGTCACCGCCGGCGTAAAAAAGATAGAGACCTATCTCGCGGAAAACGCGTGCCTGCTCAATGTGGATGTGAAATACCAGGCGACCGTCATTCACAGTGAGCACGCGGCGCGTCTGGAATACCGGGTGGCGAAGAGCCCCGAAGTTCATATCGGGCAGGTGCACGTGCAAGGGGTGGAAACGGTAAACGAGGAGTTCCTGCGCAAGCGCCTGCAAATGAAGCCGGGAGACTGCTTTAGTCGCAACAAGCTGGATACCGCAAAACTGCGCTTGCTGCGCACCAACCTGATTGCCGGTGTGAACGCTGAGGTATCCGAACCCGTTGAGGGGACCGTCGACATTACCTTTCTGGTGATCGAGCGCAAACATCGCACCGTGCGCCTCGGTGTGGGTTACACCTCCGATGAGGGACCAGGTGTCTCCGCGGGTTGGGAGCACCGCAATATTCTCGGGCGCGGTGAAAAAATCGAGGTGGAAACCCGGGTCAATGAGGTGAAACAGTCCTTAAAGGGCGAGCTACTGGTACCGCGCTTTTTCCGCGATGACCAGGACTTTACCGCCAAGGCCGAAGCTTCCAATGAAGACCGCGATTCCTACCAGTCTGAGGCCATTACCTTTGGCGGTACTCTTTCCCGTCGCCATACGAGAAATCGCACGTTCAGTGTCGGTGGCGAGCTGAAGTTCAGTGATGTGCAGGAAGAGGGGCAGGAAAGCGAAAGCTACAACCTGCTGGCGTTTCCATTGGGCATCAAGATCGACACCACCGACAACCTGCTGGACGCCCATCGCGGCGCCACCGTGGCGATGGAGGTCAAACCCTATTTTGACCTCAAGGGCACCGGCACCCGCTTTGTAAAAAATACCCTGGTGGCCACCGGCTACCTCACCGCCGAGGAGACCCGTTTTGATCCGACCCTGGCGGTGCGCATCAAGGCCGGTGTGATCAGCGGCATCGACAACCTGGATATTCCCGCGGACGAACGCTTCTACGCCGGTGGCGGCGGCTCTGTGCGCGGCTACAGCTACCAGGCCCTGGGACCGCGGCGGCTGATACCTTCCACCGTCCCCGGTGAACCGCCGACACTTTCCGACCCTATCGGCGGGCGGGCGCTCAGCGAAGTGTCGTTCGAGGGCCGTTTCCGCTTTACCGAGACCTGGGGCGGCGTGCTGTTTCTGGATGGCGGTAATGCCTATGCGGATCCGCAACCGAGTTTTGATGATCTCTACTGGGGCGCGGGCCTGGGTGTGCGCTACATGACTTCTTTCGCACCGCTGCGCTTTGATATCGCCTTTCCGCTGGACCGCCGCGACGATCTGGATGACAGCAGCTACCAGATTTACGTGAGCCTGGGGCAGGCATTCTGATGATGTCCGAGCAGTCCACGCCCACCCCGCACGAGCCCGGACCTGGCAACCGGCGCCGAAGCCGGTACTGGCCACGCCTTACTTTGATCGCCGTTGTTCTGCTGTTGCCATTGTTAGGGGCGATTTTCCTGGTGGGCACGGAGAACGGTAGGGTGGCGTTGACCAACGGTGGTCTCGCCATCGCCCGCCACTATCTGCCGGATCTTGCCATCGACGCTGAGGGCATCGGCAGCCCGCAACTGGGGCGCTGGTACTTCGAACTGTTACAGGTGCGCTACAAGGACCAGCCCATGGTGGAGGGGCGCAAGCTTACCTTGCACCTTGATATGCAGCGCCTGCGGCAATACCAGATTCATATTCCCGAGTTGAGCGCGCAGACCTTTCTGTTCGACAACACGCTGCTGGGGGAATACCTGCAAGCTCACATCAGCGAAGACGACGTGCAAGAGGTGGTGGAAGAGGCGCGAGCCCCCTCGATCCCGGCCATCTGGCTCGAGCGCCTGGCGGTGCAGCAGCTCACGGTCATCGACAAGGGCCTGAAGGACTTCCCTGTGGTGGCGGTCAACGGTGAGGGCAGTTACCACTGGCCCGGGCGTGAATCCGCGTTGACCCTGGATGTTGCCGAAGTCTCAGTGAGTGAGTCCGGCAATGGGACGGGGCATCAGCTGCACCTGCAGCTCAAGGGTCAGATGCAGAGCGATACGGTGTATGCACTCACCCTGTCTGCCAGTGAGATGGCGGGGGGCTTCCTGCCGCGTATGTTGCTGCTGCCGGAGGGGGAGAACCTCGATGCGGACGGCAAGTTCCTGCTGGAGCTTGTCGGTGATAATCATCTGAAAGTCACCGCCGAGCGCTTTTCTCTGCCGTTGGTGGAGCACCGCTTCGGATTGAGTGGGCACAGCGATGTGGTGCTGGCGCCCTGGTCCGTGACTACCGACGACCTGACGCTTACGGTGGACGACACCCGCCACAGCATTCGCGGTCGCATCGACGGCGAGGCGATGGACCTCAAGGTGCTGCTGAATCGCCTGCCGGTCGCCATTTCCCAGCCGTGGCAGGACTTTGTTCAGGGCGGGTGGCTGAGCGCCGACCTCGCGGTGAAAGGCCCGCTGGCGTTACCCAATGCGGACGGCAGCCTGGAGCTCAAGACCTCTTATCAAAAGCAGCCGTTGCACCTTACCAGTGAAGTGGAAACCATCGGCGACAAGATCTACCTCCGCACGGCGCGCCTGCGGCTGGCGAAGGCGCAACTGGATGCCAGCGGCAGCGTGGACATTGGCAGTGAGTCCATCGATCTGAAAGGGCAGATTGCGCAACTGCCGTTTATGGAAATCCGCCGGATTCTCGCGTCTCTCGAGGAAACCCGCGAACTGGAGATTCCCCCGGAACTGGATGGCACCATCGAGCGCTTGCAGGTGACCGCCGTCGGCCCTTGGAACAACCCGCGCCTTGGGGTAAAGCTCGCAGGTGATGTGCAGTATCAGGAGCTGGAGACGCGCTTGCAGGGCAGGGCCGAGGGCAACCTGAATAAATTTGTCGTGAGTGATCTGCTGCTGGAGGGTGAAGGGCTCAGGGTAGGCGGCAGCGGCGAGGTGAATGTCGAGCGCAAGGCGCTGCAGTTCCAGCTGGATGTGGCCGCGCGCGGGTTGAGACCCGCCGAACAGTTCGGGCTGCCGGTGGACGAGGGCACCGAGGTCAGTATGGATGCGGTGGTGTCGGTCAGCGGCCCCTGGGATAACCCGAAAATGTCGGCGCGCCTGTCATCTGATGGCGAGTACCGCGAGTACCGCTATCGCCTGCGCGGTGGCGCCGCCGGCAATGCCGAGTCCATCACCTTCGATCACTTGCGCCTGGATCTTTTCACCGGTGCTGCGGCGGCAGCCGTCGCCAGTGCTGGTGTGGGTTCGCCGCAAACTCCAGAGCAGTCACTGCTGCCAGACGAAAAGCCCGAGACCACCCCGGAAAATCCTCTGGCGCAATCACCGGAGCGTGTAGTCGGCACTGCGGCGCTGGCGGCCGAGTCCGAGCAGGCGCGCCAGCGCGGCAATGCCTGGCTCGAGCTGAACGGCGTGGTGGAACCCAAGGCCCAACGCGCCAACGGCAGTGTGGCCGGGCGCAATATTCCACTGCGGCTTGCGCGCCTTGCGGGGGTGAACCTGCCGCCGTCCCTGCGCGGCGAGCTCAGTATCGACGGCCAGTTTACAGGGCCCTTCAGTGATCCCGAGGCCACCGCCAATATCCTGGGGCTGGGGGAGTATCGCGGCGAGCCCTGGCAGGCGCAGGGGGACGTGAGTTACGGCAAGGCACAGGTGCAGTTGTCGGACGTGAAGTTGCTGTGGGCTGGCCGCAACCAGCTGACCGCCGACGGCAGCCTGAGTGCGGATTCACTGGACCTCGAACTGCGCGCCCAGGCGGTGCTGGCGGATTTTGAGGAGTGGCTGAGCGCCGATATCAGTGACAGCGGCGAGCTGAACCTGTGGGCCACCGCTCGCGGTACCCCGCAAGATCCGGACCTTGCTGGTGAACTGCGCATCAGTGGCCGCGCGCCCACTTTGCGCGATGACGCCCTGGTGCAGTCGCCCCTGACCCTGGCGCTGGAATGGCAGACGCGGGATGGCGACCTGGAAATGAACCTGGATGCCAGCCACGGCAGCCGCACCGCTGCGGATGCCCAGGCTACCCTCGCCATCGCCCCGATCCTCGAACAGCTGTTTCGCGAGAAGCCCGCGGGCGAATCGCCACCACTGCCCATCGACCTGGAAGCCAATGGCACCGCCGATCTGGCGGCACTGGGTGCCTTCTTCGACCCGGAAATTCACACCATGCGTGGCCGGCTGGACTTCAACCTGGTGGCGGATGGCACCACTGCGGCACCCAACGCCCGCGGCAAGATCAACCTGCAGGGGGGCTCCTACGAGCACCGCCCCAGCAATACACGCCTGACCAATATCGTTTTCGTTGCCGATCTAACTCCGGAAGCCTGGCGGGTGGTGGAGGCCGGCGCGCGCGATGGCGACCGCGGGCGCGTGGATCTCGCCGGTGAAGTGACCTTCAACGCGCCAGAGCCGCCCTCACTGGATTTTTCAGTGACCGCACGCAATGCGCATCTGCTCAATATGCCAGGCGCCAAGGGTGCCTTCTCCGGTGAGTTGCGCCTTACCGGCAACACCGAAGATGCCCTGCTGGCAGGCTCCCTGAACCTGCGGCCGCTGGCAGTGCAGGTGGAGCACTTTATTGGCAGCAGCGTGCCGGAAATCGATGTGATCGAAGTGCAGGTAGACGGTGGCGAGCAGGAGGAGATTTCCCCGCTCATGGGCAATATCGCCCTGGCGCTGGAAATCGTGCTGGACCAGCAATCCTACGTGCGCGGCCTCGGGCTCGATTCCAATCTCAAGGGCAAGGTGGAGATCGCCGGTACTGCCGCCGATCCACAGGCGTCCGGTACCCTCACCATCGTGCGCGGCAAGTTCGACCTGTTGGGCAAGAAGTTCGAACTGCAGGAGGGGCAGGTGCAGTTCCAGAACAATGTCGCGGTCATCTATGTGAAGGGGGTGCATACCTATCCGGAAGGGGAGATCACTGCGGAGATTTCCGGCACCACCGACAACCCGAAAATCGAGTTCAGTTCCAGCCCGGATGCGGCCCAGGACGAGATCTTTGCACAGCTGCTGTTTGGCAAGTCCCTGACGGATATCTCGCCGCTGCAGGCGGTGCGCCTGGTCACCGTGGTACGCACTCTGCAGACCGGTGGCACCGGATTCGACCCGCTTGCCAGTACCCGTGATCTGGTAGGGCTCGATACCCTGGATTTCGAATCGGAAGCCACGGACGAAGGGGACCAGTACTCCCTGAGCCTCGGCAAGTACATCACCAGCCGTATCTACCTCGAACTGCAGCGCAGCACCGACCCGCTGAACCCCTGGCGGGCGGAAATGCAGATCGAATTACGCAAAAATTTGCGCCTGGATATCAAGTCCGCAGACAACGAGGAAAGTGGCGGCGGAAGTGTGGAACTGCAGTGGAAGAAGGATTACTGACCGTCTATAAAAAATGAACGTTAAAAATACGTGATAAAAAACGATGGGAGAAAACGAAATGGAATATTCGATTGTCGTCCTGGCCGCCGGTTACTCCCATCGATTCGGTGGTGATAAGCGCCTCGCCAGCATTCAGGGTGAACCCATGTTGCTGCGCACCCTGCAGACCGCCCTGGCGGCAGCCTCCATCCTTGAAAATACCCGGGTGCAAGTGGTTATTCGCGCCCGCGACCCGGTGATCGCCAACGGCCTCAGCAAAATGCCGGTACAGGTTCTCCATGCGCCGGTGTGGCCCGTGGGTATCGGCGCCAGTCTCGCGTCCTGTGTCGAACAGATCCAGCGACAGGGGGCAAATCCCAAGGCCGTGCTGGTGTGCCTCGGGGATATGCCCTTCGTCGAGCCGGAAACCATGGTGACACTGCTGCAAGCGGTCCGGGAAGACCGCATCTGTGTGCCGGTGTGTGCCGGAACCCGCGGCTATCCCATCGCCATCGGCCGCCGCTATCTCACCGCGCTTTCACGCCTCCGTCGCACCGGCGTGGAAAAGGTGCTGCGTATCTACAGTGATGCGGTGTACGACGTGGAAGTTCCAGACCCGGCGATCAACTGTGATATCAATCGCCCGGACGACTTCCATGCAGCAGTGCGGCAGGATCTGTTTGGTAAAATTTTTGCATCTCGCGATACAGCGCAGGGTGAGTCGCAGCCATCGCCGTTGGAATAACGAAGTAAGCCTCGGTTGCCACCGCAAAAAACTCCGCCGGGGACTGGGCGCCGTAGGTGTCCAGGACCGACGGTGGGGTATCTATGCCCCCACTATCTGAAGTAATTTCCCCGCGCAGCGCGTGAATCCGCTGGCGCAACTCCTCGAAGGCTTCCCGCATCACCGGTGCCCAGGTTTTGCCGTCGGCACTTTTTGCAAACGGCGGCCGCCCGTCAACATAGCCATCCTCTTCGTCGAGCTTGTGGGCAAACTCGTGAATCGCCACGTTGTGCCCCCGTTCGGGGTGCGCAAGTCCCTGCTGCAAGTCATGCCACGACAACACCACCGGCCCGCGGTAATGCGCCTCGCCGGCGCGGGCACTCGTGTGAGTGGAGCGAATGTGGCCATCGTAGTGGGTTTCCTCTGCCACATAGGCACCGGGGTAAACCAGTACCGTGCGCAGATCGGGATAGCAGTTGTTGTCCCGTTCGAGTAGCAACAGGCACGCATGGGCAGCAATCACCACCTGCATCTCTTCCGTGATAATGAGGCCGTCGCAGCCGACAAATTCCTTGTCTCGCAAAAACAGGCTGATATTGCGCTTCAGTTCTTCCTGCCTTGCTTTCGGGAGGTACGGGAACAGCGCGAGCCGGTTCGCCAGGATTGTTATCTGCTGGCGGCTCAGCGGACGCGAGCGCAGGTAGCGCCGGCGTGTGCGCTGCCACATCATAGGCACCACCCAGATCAGGATGGCGAACAGAATAATCGCGAAGAAAGTTCCCAAACCTCAGTCTCCAAAACCAAGTCCCTGCAAAGATCACTTACCCGGCAGTTTATCCCAGTTGGCGCTTGTGTTGACCTCTGGTGATATTCTGCGACCATGTGGCGCGCCTGTATTAAACAGGGCGAAAAACACAACAAAAATGTAATACAGGCAGGAATGTCAGGGTATGGATGCGACAACTTCAGGTTTTATGCTGGTGCCGCACGGTTATTGTGAGCAGGGCAGGTTACAGCTTTGGATCGGGGCGCACCGCGAGCTGTTGCCCGAGCGGATGTGGTTGCGTTGCACACCGCAGGATGCAGGGCCGGTGCCAGCTCACGAGTCCAGCAACGGGGATATCCCGGTGGAGCTGGAGCGCGCGGTGCCATCCCTGCGCTACACCTTGCTGCATTTACCTGTTATAGCCGGCCGCCGTTACCATCTTTCCCTGTGGGGCGAGGAAAAAATCGGGGAAGCGGCAAAACTCGCCGACGCCGAGTGTCGCGCCCGCCCGGACAATCTCGCAGACGGTTTCAATGTCTGGTATGGCTCCTGTTTTTACGGCAAGGAGGACGGGGGGGCGCTGGGAGCAGCGTTCGACGCGCTCCCGCCAAATTGCCGACCGGATGTATCGTTTCTGGGGGGCGACCAGGTGTACCTGGATACCGCTGTCGCCACCTCAGGTTGGGGGTTCCGGCCGATTCCAGGGCTCAGCCTGTTCAAGTCCCAGCGTCTCGCCCGTATGAGTGATAGCGCCTGTAAGGCGGAGTTGAACAGGATTTTTTCCGAGGAGTATCGCAACAACTGGGGCGAAGGACTGTATCGGGTACTGCGCTCTGGTAATCACCATTTCCTCGCCGGCGATCACGAATTCTGGAACGACTACCCGAATGCTCCGGGTTTTTTCGGCGGGCTAAAGCAAAAAAATCTGCAGCAGACCTGGCGTGAGTGCGCACAGGCGATGTTTGACGCTTATCAGCTGCCCGCGGGCAACGCCTCGGGTCAGTTTGCTATTGGTGATGAGCTGGAATTTTTCTATCTCGACACCTGTCTGCAACGGCAGCCGGGGTACGACACCGAGTTTACTGATGCCGTCACCCTTGCACGGGTGTGTACCTGGCTGCGGGAGTTAACATGTCCCGGAGTACTGGTATTGCCCGCGCCGCTATTGACCAACTGGCACCTGCGCCAGGGCAAGAGCTTCAAGGACAATCTCAAGGGAACAATTTCCGCACTGGCAGTGAAGATGGGGTTTGGCGATCACTCGCTGGCGGACACCAGTCAATACGAGCCTCTGGTGCAGGCACTGAACGATTGCCCACAGGATATTCTGATTCTGGCAGGGGATGTGCACTATAGTCGCCTCGCCCAGATGGAACTGAACGGGAAGCAGGTGGTTGAGGTGGTATCCACCGCACTCTCCTGCCTGCCGAGCGCGGGTAGCAAGCCGGAAAAGAAACCTGTAATTTTTCCTGATCGACCCATCGCAGGGATTCGCACAGCGGTGGATTTCCTGAGAGTGGGAAACGCGCGCAAAAAATTCGTCGGCCATATCTCCGATAACAATTTCGCCACGCTGAATTTTTCCCGTGTAAAAGACGGAATCAACGTGCACGTTCGCTGCTGGAGCGTAAATCAGCGGGATGACGATGGTATACCCAAGCATGACTGGGAACCGGAGGATTTCCTGCTGCGACGGCGCACCCCAGCTTCAAATATGACTGCTTCCCCGGGCCGCGAACCGGTTGCAGAACCGATTGGCGAGCTGCCGCGTGAAGTTAAGGAACTCGTTGCAGAAACCCAGGATTGATCATGTCCAAAACCCTGTTTGTGCTCCTTGGCCCCGCAGTTGCGGCGGGCGGATATTTTCTGCTGACCTCGCTCGGTATGTCCTACCTGCCGGCAGTTACTGCGGCGATCACCCTGCTGACGGTGGTGTGGTGGATCACCGAGGCGCTGCCGATTCCTGCGACCTCTATTGTGCCGTTCGTGCTGCTGCCGTTGTTCGGGGTGGGGGATCACAAGCTGGTGGCATCGTCACTGGGTAGCCATGTGATCCTGTTGCTGATGGGTGCGTTCATGCTGTCCAAGGCGCTGGAAAAAAGTGGTGCCCACGAGCGGCTGGCACTCTATATGCTGAAATTGGTGGGTATCTCCAGCGGACGCCAGCTGGTGTTGGGTTTCATGCTGGCCTCGGGGCTGCTCAGTATGTGGATCTCCAATACCGCTACCACCCTGATGATGCTGCCCATTGCGCTGGCGATCCTCTCCCGCGCGGACAATCATCGCCTCAGTGTGGCGCTGATTCTGGGCATTGCCTATGCCGCCAGCCTCGGCGGTGTCGGCAGCCCGCTGGGCACGCCGCCAAATGTGATTTTTATGGGGATATATGAAGAGGTTACCGGGCGCGAGTTCAGTTTCCTCAGCTGGATGAAAATCGGTTTGCCGGTGGTGCTGATCACGCTGCCTCTGATGGCCATATGGCTTACCCGTGGAATCCGCCTGCACAAATCCCTGGAATCCCCAGCCGTCGGCGACTGGCGACCGGAAGAAGTGCGGACCCTGCTGGTGTTCGCGCTGGCGATCGTGTTCTGGGTTACGCGCAGCGAGCCGTTTGGTGGCTGGAGCGGATTGCTGGGGGTGGAAGGCGCGGGGGACAGTACCGTAGCGCTTGGCGCGGTGGTGTTGATGTTTTTGATTCCCAATGGCAAGGGCGGTCGCCTGTTGGACTGGCCCACTGCGGAAAGCATTCCCTGGGGCATGTTGTTGCTGTTTGCCGGCGGTATTGCCATCGCCAAGGGCTTTGAAATTTCCGGTCTCAGCGACCTGATGGGGCAGGGGCTCACCTTCCTCACCACGATGCCGCTGTGGCTGATGCTGCTCTTGCTATGCCTTTCCGTCACTTACCTTACCGAAATCACCAGCAATACGGCCACCGCCACGCTGCTGATGCCGATTCTTGCGGTGGTCGCCACCAGTGCGGGGCTTGATCCCATGGTACTGATGATTCCCGCAGCCATGTGTGCGAGCTGCGCGTTTATGCTGCCGGTGGCCACTGCCCCCAATGCCATCGCCTACGGCACCGGCAAGTTGCGGATACAGGAAATGGTGCGCGAGGGCGCGGTACTGAGCCTGCTCGCCTCCCTGGTGATTGCCGGGGTGTGCGGGGTGATGCTGGCGTAGTCGATTGATTGGTGCTCCTGAAGTTTGGCAGGTAATTATCTTTTGGTTTTTTGTGCCTCCCGATAAATCTATGGTAACTGCCCGCTTTCTGGCATTTCCTTGATCTGGGCGCCGGAATTGGGTTTCCTATCGGTTTTGCAAAATCCATTCAATACAGTGGGAACAACCCGGAGGAACCCGAATAATGAAAAAACTTTCCGCACTGGCAGTGGCCGGCGTACTGGCCGCCTGCTCGGGAGAATCCCCGGAGGCAACCAAGTCCATGAGTGAAACCGCAGTGGCGGCTCCCGCGGTGCAAATGGCGGCGTTGACGTACCCGCAGACCCGCAAGGGCGATATTAGCGACATTTATTTCGGCACCCAGATTGCCGACCCTTACCGCTGGCTGGAAGACGATCGCAGCGCGGAGACCGAAGCCTGGGTGAAATCCCAGAACAAGGTCACCTTCGATTATCTGGAGCAAATTCCTTACCGCGACACCCTGAAGCAGCGCCTGGAAGCCCTGTGGAACTATGAAAAAGTGGGTTCGCCATTCAAGGAAGGCGATTACACCTACTTCTACCGCAACGACGGCCTGCAGAACCAGTACGTGGTGTGGCGCAAGAAGGGCGACGGTGAAGCAGAGGTATTCCTGGACCCCAACACCTTCAGTGAAGACGGCACCACCTCACTCGCCACCCTGAAGTTTTCCAAAGACGGCTCCATCGCCGCCTACGCGGTTTCCGAAGGTGGCAGCGACTGGCGCAAGATCTACATCATCAATGCCGAGACCAAAGAGGTTCTCGAGCAACCGCTGGTGGATGTGAAGTTCTCCGGTATTTCCTGGAAAGGGAACGAAGGTTTCTACTACTCCAGTTACGACAAACCGGAAGGCAGCGAACTCTCTGCCAAAACTGACCAGCACAAGCTTTACTACCACAAGCTGGGCCAGGCTCAGTCTGAAGATGTGCTGGTATTCGGCGGCACCGAAGCGCAGAAGCGCCGCTATGTTTCCGGTACCGTGACCGAAGACGACCACTACCTGATGATTTCCGGAGCCACCTCCACCTCTGGTAATGACCTGTTTATTGTCGATCTCACCAAGGCTGATGCACCGCTGGTGCCGGTGGTAACCGATTTTGATTCCGATACTTACGTGATCGACAATCAGGGCAGCAAGCTGTTCCTGGTGACCGACCGCGACGCGCCCAACAAAAAAATCGTGACCGTAGATGCGACCAATCCCGCACCGGAAAACTGGCAAGACTTCATTGCTGAAACCGAGCATGTGCTGACGGCCTCCACCGGCGGTGGTTACTTCTTTGCCGAGTACATGGTGGACGCACTCTCCAAGGTTTATCAGTACGACTACAGCGGCAAGCAGGTGCGTGAAATCGCATTGCCGGGACCGGGCAGTGTGAGCTCTCCGGACGGCAAGCGCGAAGACAAAACACTGTATTACACCTTCACCAACTACAAGACCCCATCCACCATTTTCGCGTTTGACGTGGAAGAGGGTGTGTCCAGCGTGTACCGCGAGTCCGGTGCAAAATTTGACCCGGCGGGTTATGAATCCAAGCAGGTGTTCTACACCTCCAAAGACGGCACCAAGGTGCCGATGCTGATCACCTACAAAAAAGGCCTCAAGCTCGACGGCAAGAATCCGACCATCCTGTACGGCTACGGCGGTTTCAATATCAGCCTGACCCCGTCCTTCAGCATCCCCAATGCGGTGTGGCTGGAACTGGGCGGTGTGTACGCGGTGCCGAACCTGCGCGGGGGCGGTGAGTACGGCAAGCGTTGGCACGATGCCGGCACCAAACTGCAGAAGCAGAATGTGTTCGATGACTTTATTGCCGCCGGTGAATACCTGGTGGAGCAGGGCTACACCTCCAGCGATTACCTCGCGATTCGCGGTGGTTCCAACGGTGGCCTGCTGGTGGGTGCGGTCATGACCCAGCGCCCGGACCTGGTAAAAGTGGCGCTGCCCGCGGTAGGCGTGATGGACATGCTGCGCTATCACACCTTCACCGCTGGTGCCGGCTGGGCCTACGACTACGGCACTGCCGAGCAGAGCGAGGAAATGTTCGAGTACCTGAAGGGCTACTCCCCGGTGCACAACGTGAAAGCCGGTGTGAATTATCCGGCGACCCTGGTCACCACTGCGGATCACGATGATCGCGTAGTACCGGCGCACTCGTTCAAGTTTGCCGCCGAGTTGCAGTCCAAGCAGGCAGGTCACGCGCCGACCCTGATCCGCATCGAAACCAATGCGGGCCACGGTGCCGGCACCCCGGTGTCCAAGTCCATTGAGCAGTATGCGGATATCTTTGGATTCACCCTGTACAACATGGGTGTGACCGAGTTGCCCCAGAGCTGATTGCGGGCTTTATCCGTTTTCGCATTTTTCTACGCAAAACCCGGCCATCGCCGGGTTTTGTCATTAATGCGGCATGATCGAGCGGCAGAATGGCGTCGGAGTAGGCTACCTGCCCGTTCCCATTCGAATTATCATGCGGAGCCCGTTGTTAAGATGCACAGGATTGCCACTGCGCCCCGCGCAGCAAATACACACATGCCGTTACAGTTTGATCTCAGTACCCGCCCGGCCATATTGCCACTGTATTTCCGCGCCCTGACTGCCCGCAAGCCCGGTAGCTTCAGTGGTGATGAGGAGCAGGTTCTCGCCAGCGTCACTCTGCACAACCAGCCAATTGACCGCGCTTTGCTGCGGGCTTACCGCGAGGTCTGCGGCTTTGCTCCCGGCCAGTACCTGCCGGCGACCTATCCCTTTGTTCTGGCTATGCCGCTGCAGCTGAAACTGCTGGTGAGTGAGGCGTTTCCCTTCCCGGTATTGGGGGTGGTCCATACCGGCAATCGCATCACACAGCACCGCCCGCTGCGGGATGATGACGTGATGGAAATCCGCTGCGACCTGTGCCCACCGGTGGCGGTAAAGCGGGGGTATGAATTTGAACTTATTACCAGCGTACGTGTGGCCGGTGATTTGGTGTGGGAGTGTGTGAGCACTCTGCTGAGCCGGGCGCAGCATCAGCAGAGACCAAAGTCGCGCGGCGCTTCTGCGGGGCAGGCCGGCGGCGTACCGGATCTCAGCGAGGCCACCAGCACCACCTGGTGGGTAGCGGCCGATACCGGTCGTCGCTATGCGAGTATTTCCGGCGACCGCAACCCCATCCACCTGTGCGCACCGACGGCAAAATTGTTCGGGTTTCCCCGTGCCATCGCCCACGGTATGTGGACCAAGGCGCGCTGCCTGGCAGCACTGGAAACCGAGACCTTTGCTGGAGCCCTGCCGGACAGATTTACGCTGGACGTTGCATTTATCAAACCGGTTTTTCTTCCCACAGAGGTGTGTTTCCAGTCGCAGCAAGGCGACCACACCACCGTATTTTCGGTCACAAGTGTCGGCGGAAAGCGGGCACACCTGACTGGTTCGCTTGTGCACGACTGATTGTCAGGAGTAGTGGGGGGCGAAACGCCAACACCGGGTAGGCCAGTTCTGGCAAAAAAAAGCCGGCACAAAAGTGCCGGCAAGGAAAACAACGAGAGGACTACCCACGGGCCTAACAAGAGATCAGCCCGTAGCCTCAGCAACGGATGCCCTTAAAATTTGTAGTTGGCCCCCAGGAAGAAACGGCGGCCATTCTCCCATTCGCTCGCTTGCAGGGTGGGGCCACCATCCAGCGCGAAGACATCGTTCACCGTCTCGTTGGTGAGGTTCAGGGCTTCGGCGCGCAGGCTCAGCTTGTCGTTAACGTAGTAGCTGAACTGGGCATCCAGCGAAGTCTGCTCATCTCGGTACAGGCTGCCGACGGCCGTCTTCGCACGGAAGAATTCCGAACGGTAGTTGTACGCGAGACGCGCGCTGAACAGTTCGTTTTCATAGAAACCACTGATGTTGAACATATTCTCGCTATTGCCCGGAAGGGTAACCGGGCCACTCTGTGTTTCCGCGTCGCTGACATCGGTATAGGTGTAGTTACCCACCAGACCAAAGCCGTTATCGAAGCTGTATTGCAGCTGGGTTTCCACACCGTTCAGGTCAACACTGGGGCCGTTTTGTGGCCGGCGCATGGAGTCAATCTGCAGTACACCGTCAGGGCTGATAACCTGCTCTGAGCGGATCTCATCGAAAACATAGTCGTCAATCTGCTTGGTAAACAGAGTCACCGCGGCCATGGCACCTTCGGCGAAATACCACTCCGCTCCAAGGTCGTATTGTGTCGCACGGTAGGGTTCCAATTCCGGGTTACCGCCAGAGCCGGAACTTGATTCCGGGGTCAGCGATACCGAAGACGTCAGCTGGCTTGGACTTGGGCGGGCAATCACCTTGGCTGCGGCGAAACGCAATACCACGTCGTCGCTGGCATCCCACGCCAGGTTCAGGCTGGGCAGAACGTCGGAGTACTTCGCTTTCACTTCATCGTACGCATACTCGCCCTGCGCACTAGAGAAGCTCCAGGCACCGGAGGTGGTATCTGTAGTCACATAGCGCACGCCCAGATTGCCGCGCAGGCCAGTCGTATCATCGGCAAAATCCGCCTTCACGTAGAGCGCATCCACTTTTTCGTTGATATCGAAGATAGAGGGATACCAGGTGGTGTCGCGGTTCGAACAGATTTCAGTACTGCCGGCGGCGCAATCGGGCAGTGCATCGAAGTACGCATTAAGCTTGCTGCGATCAGGATCGAAGTAAGCCGCCGGACCGAAGCCGGTTTCACCGTGCAAACCACTTACTACAGCGCCGCTCCAGAAATCCGCGGCAGTTCCGAAATATGCATCGTTACCGTTCGCTCCCAAGTTGGAAGCGTAGGTGCGGACCCGGTCCTGACCGGTGTCCCGATCGCGGGTCTTGTAACCCACCTTGATCAGGTTGATCGGGCCCACCTCCACATCGAACTCCGCATCGATCTGCGCATAGGCCTCCTCATCGGTCATGGTGATCTGCGACTCGAAGTAACCGTTCAACACCAGCTCATCGGTAGGATTGGTAATCCAATCGCTGTTTTCGAAGCTGGCGCTGGGGCGACCATTGTTGGTATAGGTCCAGTTGACCCGATCATCGTTCGCCTGATTGAACCACTCATAGAACCAGTCGTTAGCATTGCCCTCTGAGGTGGTGCGGCCTATCTGCCCGTGCAGGCGAACGAAGCCCAAATCGTAGTTGGCTTCCAGATCCAGTACGTCCGTATCCATACTGGAGCCATCGCGATAAATCACATCGTAAGCGACGTGACCGCCGGCAAGTGCCCCATCGATATCGGAAGACGTCACCACACTGCCGTTAGTCTGGGTATTGGTGCCACCGTCGCGCACCGCATTGCGGGACAACGGCAGGAAATTCTGGTTCATGTTGGACGCGCCCAGCTCGGAAGCCAGGTAGTGCAGGGTCGCGTCGAACTGCTCGTTCGGCGCATACTGCAGGTTGAGGTCAATACCGCGGCGCTCGCGCTGCTGCTGGAATAGCGCAGATCCCAGGCCCCAGGGTACGTAGACCTCTTCACCGGTATCCTGCGCATTCGTGGGTACATAGTTACTAAGTACTTCGGCACCATGGCGCTCCACGGAGCGGTCCTGGAATACCACCGCACCCAATACGCCAAATGTTCCCGCCTCGTTTTTCCACGAAGCGAATGCAGAACCGGAAGGGTCCCAGACATCCGGCAACTCACTGTACTGGCTTTCCAGGCTCACCGATGCGGTGCCGGAATCCAGGTCTAGTGGCTTACGGGTACGCAGAATAACGGTTCCGCCTACGGAGCCTTCGTCAATATCCGCCTGTGGTGTCTTGTACACCTCGGCACTGGCGATCAGATCCGAGGGCAGCATGGCGTAGTTGAAACCGCGCGATAGCGCGCTCAACACCTTCCACTGTGAAGTGGCAACAGTCTGGCCATTCAGCAGGGTCATGTTCAGGGAGGAGTCGGTACCGCGAATGGAGACGTTCTCGCCTTCACCGAAATCGCGGTCAATGGATACCCCGGGCACACGTTGCAGCGCTTCGGCCACGTTTTTATCCGGAAACTTGCCGATATCCTCGGCAGTAATCGCATCCACCACCGAATCGGCGTTGCGTTTCATATCGATATTCTGTTCCAGGCTGGCTCGAATCCCGGTAACAACGACTTCTTCCAGGCTTTCGCTAGTGCCTTGTGCCAGCGCCCCGGTGGAAACAATAGCCAGGGCGCTCAATGAGCCCAGGCGAATAAGAGAACGGTTAGCCGATTGTATGGCCTGAGGAAGCTTGAGCATCCTTATCCCTCGCGCGTTTGTTATGGAGTTATTTACGACAGAAAGACAGCGCTATCGCGGGGAATAAAATATTTTGCAAATTTTGTGCAGTCAAGAATTATTTATGCCTAGGTTGGGAAAGTGAATATTATTCCTCTGGTTTGGCGTGAAAATCATTACATGTGGTGCGGCAGAAGGGACGTCGCCGCTTGGTCTGAATTAATCACAAAAAAAAGGGCTGCGGATGCAGCCCTTTTTTTTGCGCTGAGGTAGTACTCAGGTGGTCAGTATCGACGGCTTTTTGGGCTCCATCAGTTCGGAGAGCGTGGCAAATTCATATCCCTCCGCCTTCAGCCGCTCACTGATGATTGGCAGCGCCTGGAGAATGTGTTCGCGCTGATTGTACAGCGGATGCAGGATCACCACCGCACCGGGGAAGGCATTTTCGGCCAAAAGGTCGGCGATTTCCTGTGGGTCGTCCGGCTCTGTCAGATTGTCGCCGGGGAAATTCCAGTAGCCGGTGTCGGCCAGGTCCGGTCCGAGCTTTTCAGGTAGTCGGGTAAATGACGGGATGAGAACACTGGGATTGCGTTCGCCCAGATTGCGCAAAATCCGCTTGGCGCCATCAATTTCCCGGCGCGCATGGGCGGAGGCGATTTCCCGGTGTTTTTTACATTTGCCGCGTTTCTGCCCGCTCATCTTGTCACTCTTTCGGGCCAGCGGTTCTGGGAAAAAGGTGGCTTTGATATCCAGTCGCTCTAGCTCATTTAACAAGGCTTCGTTA
>NZ_DATCMV010000035.1:0-49087 GCF_036563125.1 Microbulbifer sp. | reverse complement strand
TTTGCAACCGGCAGCACCCACCCTGACAGGTGGGGCCGCCGAATACAGGTCAGAAGCGCAGTCCGACAGAGAGGCTGCCGAGAGCCGGGGAGGTGTCCTCCATACGGTAGACGGTATAGTCGGCACTGAAGACCCAGTTGCTCGCACCGAAACCCAGGGTTACGCCATAGTAGGGGTCGTTGCCTTCGGTGCGGTAGCTGTATTCGCTGGTGTAGTCTTCAGAAATATACACTTCATAGGAACCTGAACTACTACTCATTTCATACTGGGTATATGTACCACTTTCGGAAATGTCAGTTTCCTCTTCCCACTTGTGATAGCCGAAGCGCAGCCCCGCGGAAAAACCCTGATAGACGTTGGTAGTCAACACCGCGCCAATGGCTTGTGTGCTCCAGGATCGGTTTAGATCAACCGATGCCGCCCGCTCTACTAAATAGTCATCCCAGCCTTGTTCCCCATAATTGGAAGAGTAGTCGTAGGACTTCGATAACTCCCCCAGATGTATATAACTGCTTTCCAGTGCCAGGAAGGGGCTGCTCTGGTATCCAAAGGTTATACCGTAGCCACTGGGCTGGTCAGTGTTATACCCATCCAGTTCCTGGATATCCGGGTCGACGCTACCGAAACTGAATTTCAGGTAGAGCGGGGACGAATACGGATCGTGGGCCGATGCAAACGGCGAAAGTGCCAGCAACATCGCGCATACAAGCTTTCTCAACGCGGGTACTCCATTGTTTTATGGGTGTTTTCCTCGGTTGCCCCGACCATGACCCAGCGATTAGCCAGTAGCGAAGCGGCGCGAAATGTATCCCAATTCACACGGGGAAACAAAAATGAGGTTGGGTGCGGCAGCGGCGGCGGTCTTGCCGGGCAGCCTACCGATCGGAAGTCCCCAACAGGATGGTGCTCACCGCCAGACAGAAGCAGCTGCAATTGGTTACCATGGGACAAAAATTACTGGAGGCACCATGGCGACCACGCTGTACTGGCACGACTATGAAACCTGGGGTACGGATCCAGGGGCAGATAAACCTTCTCAGTTTGCCGGTATTCGCACCGACGAGGCGCTCAATGTCATCGGCGATCCGCTGATGATCTACAGCAAGCCAGCCAGTGACTGCCTGCCGCAGCCGATGGCAGCGCTGGTGACCGGGCTCGCACCGCAGAAGGCGTTTGCCGAAGGGGTGCCGGAAATCGATTTTATCCGCCGTATTCTCGACGAACTTGGTGCGCCGGGTACCTGTGGCGTGGGGTACAACAGCCTGCGGTTCGACGACGAGGTCACCCGCCACACCCTGTACCGCAACCTGCTCGACCCCTACGAGCGCGAGTGGCGTTCCGGCAATAGCCGCTGGGACATCATCGATATGGTGCGGCTGACCTATGCCCTGCGCCCCGAGGGCATCGAGTGGCCGCTGCGGGAAACCGCCAGCGGCGAGCGTGTCCCGTCATTCCGCCTGGAAGAGCTGACGGCGGCCAATGGCATCAGTCATGTAGGTGCGCACGATGCGCTCTCCGACGTGCGTGCCACCATCGATATGGCGCGCCTGATCCGCGAGAAGCAGCCCAAGCTATACGACTACGTCTACAACCTGCGCCGCAAACAGGAAGTGGCGAAGCTGCTGAACCCGCGGGATCGCAAACCCCTGCTGCATGTATCCGGCAAGGTGCCTGCAACCCAGGGGCACCTCACCTATGTACTGCCGCTGGCGATGCACCCGGTGAATCGCAATGCGGTGATCTGTGCCAATCTGGCCATGGACCCACAGCCGATCCTGGACCTCGACGCGGATACCCTGCGCGAGCGTCTCTACACCGCCCGCGACAAGCTGGGCGAGGGCGAACTGCCCTCGGGCCTGAAACTTATCCACATGAACCGCTGCCCGGTGCTGGCGCCGGCGAACATGCTGTCTGACCAGCGCGCTGCGGAACTCGATATCGACAAGGCGGCCTGCGAGGCCAACTGGCGCGCGCTGCAGGGGCCGGATCTCACGGAAAAGCTGCACAAGGTATTTCTCGACGGCGAGTTTCCAGCGAAGGATGTGGAGGCGCGCCTGTACGACGGCTTTATGAACGACGCCGACCGCGACCTCTGCCGCCAGCTGCACACCGCGCTGGCAAGCCGCGGCCCGGAGGCACTGGCGGGGCAGTTCCCGTTTTCCGATTCGCGCCTGCCGGAACTACTCTTTCGCCTGCGCGCGCGCAATTTCCCCGAAACCCTGAGCGAAGAAGAGCAGGAGCGCTGGGAGGAGTGGCGCTACCAGCGCCTGACCGACCCGGCATTCGGGGCGAGTATTACCATGGAGCCGTACTTCGAGGAGATCGCGCAATTGCGCGAGTCCTTCCCCGAGCGCAGCGACCTGCTGGATCAGTTGGAAGCCTGGGGTGACACTTTGATGGGCTGAAGCCGTTAACCCCACTTAGTGTCTATTCCGGGGGCGGGCGCGCGCGTAGAATAGCCGCCCGCTAAAGCCGCCGGCGATCCCGGCGCAATCTGTGCACAAAGTGGAGCATCAATGGACTTTATCGGCGCCAACATCCTTTCCGTAAGCCAGTTCGAACGCGGTGACATCGACCGTATCTTTGCCGTGGCCGACACCATGGTCCCCTACGCCCGCCGGGAGAAAGTGACCCGGGTTCTCGAGGGCGCGATCCTAGGCAATATGTTTTTCGAGCCCAGCACCCGCACCCGGGTGAGCTTTGGCTGCGCGTTCAACCTGCTCGGCGGCACCGTGCGCGAGACGGTTGGGGTTTCGGCCAGCTCGCTGGCCAAGGGCGAATCCCTGTACGACACCGCGCGGGTACTTTCCGGTTACTCCGACGTGATCTGTATGCGCCACCCGCAGTCAGGTTCGGTGGCGGAGTTTGCCGCCGCGAGCCGGGTGCCGGTGGTGAACGGCGGTGACGGTGCCAATGAACACCCGACCCAGGCGCTGCTCGACCTGTACACCATCCGCAAGGAGCTGGAAGGCAAGGGCCGCTCGCTGGACAACTTCCGTATCGCCATGATCGGCGACCTCAAGCACGGCCGCACCGTGCACTCCCTGTGCAAGCTGCTGTGCCTGTTTGAAAAAGTCCAGCTGGTACTGGTGTCGCCGGGAGAGCTGGCAATGCCGGAAGTGGTGGTGGAGAAGCTGCGCGAGGCGGGGCACGAGGTGACCATTACCGATCAGCTGGAGCCGTCGATCAAGCATGTGGATATCGTCTACTCCACCCGCATCCAGGAAGAGCGCTTTGAATCCCAGGCCGAGGCCGACCGCTACCGTGGCCGCTTCCGCCTGAACCGCGACATCTTCACCCGCCACGCGGAGCCCAATACCGTCATCATGCACCCGCTGCCGCGGGATTCCCGCGCCGAGGCCAACGAGCTGGACTCGGACCTGAACGAGCACCCAGGGTTGGCGATCTTCCGCCAGACCGACAACGGTCTGCTGGTGCGGATGGCATTGTTTGCAATGTTGCTGGGGGTGGAAGATAAGGTGGCCCAGTACGCGCGCCCGATTACCTGGCAGACACGGCGCAACGAAATTTAATCCGTGTGAAATAAAAAACCCGGCCAATAGCCGGGTTTTTTCGTTCTGGCGCGGTGAAAAAAATCAGGCCGCTTCCAGCGCCTTGCGCACGGTTGCCAGTTTCACACACAGTACGAACACGGACATGGCGGTGTCCAGCTCCTCCAGTGGCGGGAAGCTGGGGGCGATGCGGATGTTGCTGTTTTCCGGGTCCTTGCCGTAGGGGAAGGTGGCGCCGGCGGGGGTGAGTTTTACCCCGGCTTCCGCAGACAGGCGGATCACTTCCTGGGCGCAGCCCGGGCGGGTGTTGAAGGAAACGAAGTAGCCGCCTTCCGGCTTTTCCCACTGACCCAGGTCGGAATCCGCGAAGTTCTTGTCCAGGTGCTCGAGCACACAGGCAAATTTCGGACGCAGGATTTCCGCGTGTTTTTGCATGTGATCTTTCAGCTGGCTCAGCTCCGGGAACAGGCGTACGTGACGCAGCTGGTTCACCTTGTCCGGGCCAATGGTCATGGCGGACATCTGCTTTTTCAGGGACGCCAGGTTGGCCGGGCTCGCGCTTACAAAGGCGACGCCGGAACCGGCGTGGGTGACCTTCGAGGTAGAGGCGAACTGCAGCACCGAATCGGCGGTGTCGTTGCCGAGGGCCGCCTCGCGGATATTCGGCAGTTTTACCTGATGGTCCAGGTCGTGAATCGCGTAGGCGTTGTCCCAGAAAATACGGAAGCCCGGGTTGGCGAACTTGGCCAGCTGCGCCAGGCGGTCAACGGTATCCGCGTCGTAGGTAACGCCGGTGGGGTTGGAGAATTTCGGTACGCACCACAGACCGATGATGTCGTTGTCTTCACGAATCTTCTGCTCCAGCACGTCCATGTCCGGACCGGTGGCGGTCATGGGCACGGTTTCCAGCGCAATACCCAGCTGTTCGCAGATGGCGAAGTGACGGTCATAGCCGGGCACCGGGCACAGGAATTTCGGCGCCTTCAGATCCTTCCACGGCTGGTTGCCGGCAAAGCCGAACAGGTAACCGGTGAGTACCGCGTGGTACATCATGGTCAGGGAGCTGCTGCCGCCGGCGAGCACTTCCTCGAACGGAACCTGAAGAATATCCGCACCCAGTTCGCGCGCGGCGGCGATGCCCTCGAGGCCGCCGTAGTTGCGGGTGTCGGTGCCATCCGGGGCGCGGTAATCGCCGTTGAGAATGCCGTCCAGGCTGTCGGACAGTGCCAGTTGATCCGCCGCCGGTTTACCGCGGGTCAGGTCCAGGCTCAGATTGTGCTGGCAAATGCGCTGGTATTGCTGCTCCAGCTCTTTTTCCCACTGTTGCAGCTGCTCGCGTTGGGCGGTCTCGATACGCACGGAAAATCCTCTTCTCTTTACGGGTAATTGGCGGTTGAACTTGCGGGGAGGGAGCTTATCAGCAGCCGGCGGATTGCGTCATGTTTTCTGTCGTTTTTTTGCAGGAAAACCCGATAAAAATAGGGATTTCCAACGGAAAATTTGTTGCAGGTGAAACTGACTTCAGCGGCGCATATACGCCCCCCTTTGCGGGCTTACCGTGAATAGGCGAAGACGGGATCAGGGACTCTGCGCGGCCAGGAAGCGAAAGTCGCTGGCGTACTCCCGCATCGTGGTTTTGAGGTGCTCGCGCTGCTCGGGGGTCGCATTTTGCAATACCTCGCTGCCGAGATTCCGGGCCTGGATACGCAGTTGCTCCTGCATCTGGCGGTAGTCCTCCGACCACAACGTCTGCGGGTCGATCAGCAGGTCCCGCAGGGTCTGCTCGTAACCGTCGGGTTTGTCTTTTAGCGTTTGGATAAAAACGTTGGTCCAGCGCTGGCGCTGCGCGTCACGGCGTTTGGGGTCGAAGGTGGTGCTTACCAGTTCACGCTCGACCATGGCGTCCTGCTCCTGAGTCAGGTCGCCGAGCCAGCGCTCAGCCTCTTTGCGGAACGCCTTTTCGCGCTTGTGCTGATCCTTCTGCCATTTCTTCAGGGATTTTTCCCGCTCTTTGCGGGCGTTGTCTGCAAGTTGCGAGATCTGTGCGTCGTCCAGCTGGAGCAGAATTGGCAGCAGCAGATCGCTCAGCATGGTAATGGAGCTATTCCAGAATTCATCCGTCTTTTTTTCGATCTCGGTCAGGCGAGCGGGGACGGTATCTGCAGGGGAGTCCACCTCGGCGGCAAGTTGGTCGAGGTAGTCCGCGTAGCGGGGCAGTTGGGTCTGGCGGTGCCAGCGGTGGAATTCGTCCACCCGCTGGGAAAGCAGGTCCTCCTGCGGGCCTTCAAGGTCCAGGTATTTATTGAGGGTGCGGTCCATCCACCAGTCGAGATAGCCGTAGGCCAGACGCAGGCTGGAACAGCCGCCAAGTAACAACAGGGCGAGCGCCAACAGAACCGTGGCTAGCCGGATGTTGGGCGGGATCTTCGGTGTGTGCGGCGCATTGCTCATGGCAGTAAATATAGCTGCTGCCTTCTTTATTTGTGGTTCAGCGCACCGCGCCTGGCAATCAGTTTATCCAGACTTCCACCCGGCTGTTTTTCACCGGCCCCTGCTCGCTGTCGGCAGTCAGCGGCGCGAATGCGCCGACGGCCATGATCTGGCTGTCACCCATCTGGTGGTCACGCAGCAGCGCGCCCTGCACCTTGAGGGCGCGGAAGCGGGATATCAGCTCGGAGATGTTGGCATTGGCCTTGCGATCGGAAAAGCCCACCAGTGTGAGGGAAAGGTTGCGGTTTTCCGCCTCCGCCATGAAATCCTGCAGCCGGTGCAGGTCCCGCAGGGCGCGGTTGTCGAGTTCGGTGCTGCCATCCGCAAAGCGGAACGAGATACTGAGGCGCGAGCCGCTTGCCATCAGTTTGCGATAGTTGTCTGGTGCATTCGCGTAGGGGGCCATCTTTACCGCGACCGGCGTGAGGTTGATGAAACCGGTGTCAGCGACAATCTGCTGGCCGCTCGTGGACTCCACAAAATGCAGGAAGCCGTCTACCTGCGGGTGGAAGCTGCCCGGATTGCGGTAGAGATACAGGCGGCGGGTGAGGGGGAAATCCTCGGTAGCGATGATGCCGCGGTCCGGCACTAACGCCGCCAGGTCGCCGGACTTGATGGCTACCTTGTGCAGTCCGTCGGCATCGGCGAAGGGCAGGTAGCCTATGGCTGCCAGATCCTGTTCCACCAGTGCGCGGGTCTCGTGGTTGCCGGATACCTGATGGGTAAACGGCGCGGCGGAACGGCTGCCGCCAAATACCTCCTCATCGAACGTGGCGCGGGTGCCGGACTCCATGTCCCGGTGCAGTGGGTGGATTGGCAGATCCGGGCCACCCAGTTGGCCCCAGTTGCGGATCTTGCCGCTATAGATATCGGCCAGTTGCGCCACGCTCAGCTGGGATACCGGGTTGTCCTTGTGCACGGTGATTACCAGCGCATCCAGACCGATTACATGTTCCGCCTGCGGCCCGGTAAAGTCTCCGAGTCGGGCGAGGGCGTGCACTTCGCTGGATTTGATCCTGCGCGATGCCATGGCGATGTCGGCGCTGCCGGTGTCGAGGGCCTTGAAGCCGGTGCTGGAACCCAGCGCAATAATCGGAACCACAATGGCCTCGCCCTGCAGGCGGGCACTGATCCAGTGCTTTTCACCTTCACTGCGCTGGCGGATGTCACTCGCCCCAATGGATTCGAGATAGTCCTTTACCAGGGCCGGCGCCAGGTCCGCGCCGATGGTGTTCGAACCGGTCAGGCGAAACAGGGTTTTGGCGGCGCCTTCACTGGCTCCTGCCAGGGTAGAGAACAGCAGTGCCACGGCGGTAACCATGGGCAGCAGTAACCTTGCAATATAGGTGGTATGTACCGAGTGCCTGCGAATACCCATTATTCCCCCTTTGCGTACGTCCTGTGTCTTTTCGGCAGCCGGCTTTGAGAGCGGGTGCTCATTGTCAGCAGGCGCGCGCTTTATCGCAGAAAACTGTGACCGAGTTATTGCAATAAGATTGAACTCGCCCGGTATGCGGCGTTCCAATCTCTGCGGAGGCGATAAGCACACCGGTGTTCGATTTTTAGTTGGACCCCGTATCGGCACACGGTAGGATTATCCGGTTGTCGGTTTTTTCACCACCTGTGGTGGCGTACTGACATATTCTTGAGAAACTCGTGGAGTTTTTTTTACAAAAGGGCATGACAACGCTGTCATTTGTCTTGTAGTATTTCTTCCATATTGGCACAGGCGTCACGAGCGCCGCGCCGGATCTCCCTGGGGCGCAGGAAATGCGATGGGGAATCCGGTGGGATACATAACAATAGAAATCTTAGGGGCCGGACCAGATGGTTGCTTTAAGAGACAGCAGGGACATTCTCTACGTTGGCGTTGATGGCGGTGGCAGTAAGTGCCGCGCTTCTGTATTTGATGCCGACAACCGCCTGCTGGGTACCGGTGTTTCCGGACCCGCGAATCCCCTTCATGGTTACGCGCAGACTATTGACTCTATCGTACGCTCCGCGGCACTGGCGGTAGCGGATGCCGGTCTGCCGGCGGAAACCCTGGGTGAGCTGGTGGCCGGTGTCGGCCTGGCCGGCGTCAACATGCCTCGCCTCTATAACGAAATGAGTGCCTGGGCACATCCGTTCAAACAAATGTTCCTCACCACCGACCAGCACTCCGCCTGTCTCGGCGCCCACCGCGGCGGCGACGGCGCAGTCATTATCGCCGGCACTGGCTCCGTGGGTTACTCCTGGGTCAAGGGTCGCAGCGAGATTGTTGGTGGTCACGGTTTCCCCCACGGCGACAAGGGCAGTGGTGCCTGGCTGGGGATGGAAGCGGTCAAATACCTGCTGATGGCGATGGAAGGCCTGGCCCAGGACTCCATGCTGAAGCAGGAGCTGCAGCAGGCACTCGGTACCAGTGATCCCTACGATGTGATCGAAATGATGGCGGGCAAGCCCTCCAGTCAATACGCCAAACTGGCGGTGCCCGTCGTGGAATGTGCGGAAGCGAACTGCCCGGTCGCGGCGTCGATCATGCGCGATGGTGCGGCATATATCAGCGATCTTGCCGACAAGTTGATGGAGTGCAAGCCGCCGCGCCTGTCCATGATTGGCGGTCTCGCGCCCCGGCTCAAACCCTGGCTCAAGCCCCATGTGGCGGAGAGGGTGTCCGACCCGCTGGATCCACCGGAACTGGGTTGCGTGTACTTCGCGCAGCACTCCCTTGCCGCGTTGGGCGACGGCAGTGCCCCCTCGGCAGAAGAGGTCGATGCCAAGGCGCTCTTCGGATAAAGCAGCCCCAAGGTAGAAACGCGCCCTTTGGATAAGCGGGCACATTAGCTAGAACACACAGGTTACATGGACTTTTTATGAGCACAGTGAACTCCACTGAAGCCAGCAAGGCGGGTGCATCTATGACGATGACAGTAATGGAAACCGAGGCCCGAGAGGCCCCGAGCCGGATTGCCGAACAGCTGCAGAACAATGCGCCGATCATGGCGGAACTGGGTGAACGCCTGCGCAACAAGCCGCCGCGCTTCGTGATGATCGTGGGCCGCGGTTCCTCCGACCACGCCGGTGTGTTCGCCAAATACCTGATTGAAATCGAAACCGGCACGCCAACTTTCGCCGCCGCGCCCTCCGTTTCCAGTGTGTACGGTAAAAAACTGAAGCTTGAAGACGCGCTGGTCATCGTGATTTCCCAGTCTGGCCGCAGCCCGGACATCCTCGCCCAGGCGCAGATGGCCAAAGACGCCGGTGCCTATACCATTGCGCTGGTGAACGACGAAACCGCGCCGATCAAGGACATTGTTGATCAGGTAGTGCCGCTGAAAGCGGGCCCGGAGCTGGCGGTCGCCGCTACCAAAAGTTACCTGTGCACCCTGTCTGCGGTACTGCAACTGGTGGCCAACTGGACCCAGGACGCCGAGCTGAAAGCCGGCGTGGAGATGCTGCCCAAGGCGCTGACCGAAGCTATCGAATCCGAGATACAGCTGCGCCCGGAAGACCTGGCGGCGGTGAAGAACCTGGTCGTACTGGGGCGGGGCCCCGGTTACGGCATCACCCGCGAGCTGGCACTGAAACTGAAAGAGGTGTGCAACATTCACGCGGAGTCCTTCTCCAGCGCGGAATTCCTGCACGGCCCCGTGACCCTGGTTGAGCAGAAGCTCACCGTGGTGAACGTGCCCATTGAAGATGAGTCTTTCAAAGCGCACAGCGAACAGATTGCCGACATCGTCCGTCGCGGCGGCACCCTGATCAATCTGCATGTGCCGAGCAAGGGCGTGCATCCGCGTGTAGCGCCGCTGGCGTTGCTGCAGCGTTTCTATCTCGACGTTGCCCATGTGGCGGTCAGCCGTGGTATCAACCCGGATGAGCCGGCAGGTCTGAAAAAAGTTACCCAGACCATCTGATTGGACCAGTGGCGGCATCCGGGAGCGAGCAAGTGGTACAGGCATTTATTGCAGAACAGTTATTCGACGGCGAACAGCTGCACCGCGAGGTTGCTCTGACCGTGGATGGCGGCAAGGTAGTCTCCGTCGGCGGTGCGCCGACGGCGGATGCGGTACGTCTGCAGGGCCTGCTGGCGCCCGGCCTGATCGATGTGCAAGTAAATGGTGGTGGTGGGGCGCTGTTCAACAACGACACCAGCGTGAGCGCGCTGGGCAAGATGTCCGCGGCCCACGCCCGTTTTGGTACCACCGGCTTTATGCCCACCCTGATCACCGATCAGGTGGATGTGATGCAGAAGGCCGCTGACGCTGTGAGTGCGGCGTTGAACGAAGGCGTGCCGGGCGTGCTGGGGGTGCATTTCGAAGGGCCGCACCTGAGCACGCCGAAGAAGGGCACCCACGAGGAAAAGTTCATTCGCCCGCTCAGCGAAGAGGAGCTGGCGATTTACGCGCGGGATGACCTCGGCCTGAAAATGGTCACCCTGGCGCCGGAAAATGTGTCTCCCGAGGATATCGCCAAACTGGTGTCCCTCGGGGTAAGAGTCTGTCTCGGTCACTCCAATGCCGATGGCAAAACCGTGGCTGCTGCGGTCGCTGCGGGTGCGACGGGGTTTACCCATCTGTACAACGCGATGTCTCCGCTGCACTCCCGCGATCCCGGTATGGTTGGTACTGCACTGATCAGCGATGGCTGCTGGTGCGGATTGATTGCCGACGGCCATCATGTGAGCCCGGAGGCCATGACGCTGGCGTTGAAAGCCAAGCCCCGTGGCAAGGTTATGCTGGTGACCGATGCCATGTCCTTGGTGGGCAGTGATGAAATGAGCTTTCCGCTGTTCGAGCGCATCGTCACCCGCGACGGTGACAAGCTGACATCGACTACCGGTGAACTGGCCGGCTCGCACCTGGATATGATCGGCGCTGTGCGCAATATCCGCGACTGGTGCGGGGTGGAATTGACTGAGGCGCTGCGTATGGCCGGTCTGTATCCGGCCGAGTATCTCGGCACCAGGGGCGGGCGCATCGTGGCGGGTGCGCCGGCGGATATGATTCTTTTGAGTGAAGAACTGAAAGTCCAGAAAACCTGGATAAATGGCCGGGAAGTTTTTTCGGCCTGAGAAATATCGGCACTGCCATGTAGTGCCAGAAAATTTTTTGACGAGTAAGACCCAGAAAACCGATAACCCAGATAACGATAAATGGTGAAGCAATGAATACCGCAGTCATAGCCCAGCGCGAATCGCGCAGCAGCATTCTGCCCATGGCCATCATCGGCCTGCTGTTCTTTATATTTGGTTTTGTTACCTGGCTGAACGGTGCGTTGATTCCGTTTTTGCAGACCATTTGTGAGCTGAGTGCGTTTCAGGCGATGCTGGTTGCCTCCGCCTTCTATATCGCCTACACCGTGATGGCATTGCCGATGGCTGCGATCATCGAGCGCACCGGCTACAAAACCGGGATGGCACTCGGTCTGGCGCTGGTGGCCATCGGTGCACTTATTTTTATTCCCGCTGCCTACAGCCGGATGTTCGGAATTTTCTTGTTGGCGCAGTTTGTGGTCGGCTCCGGTCTTACCATTCTGCAGACCGCCTCCAACCCCTATGTGGTAAAAGTCGGCGCGCCCGAAACGGCCGCGGTACGCATCTGTATCATGGGGCTGCTGAACAAGGGGGCGGGTATTGTTGCTCCTCTGGTATTCACCGCGCTGGTACTGTCCGGTATTTCCGGCGTCAGCGATGCCGAGCTGTCAGCCCTGAATGCCGCCGCGAAAGACGCCAAGCTGGATGAGCTGGCCGGTCAGTTGGTTACGCCTTACATCGGCATGGCCATTCTCGGTCTGGTGCTGGCCGTCGCTATGATGTTCGCGCCGCTGCCGGATATTGAAGACGAGGCGGTGGAAGGGCAGGAAGAAGCCGCGGTTACCCTGATGGGTCTGAAAAAATTCCCGCAGCTGGTGCTCGGTGCCATCGCCCTGTTTTTCTACGTGGGTGTGGAAGTGATCGCCGGTGACGCTATCGGTCTGCTGGGCAAACAAGCGGGTCTGGATACCGCCGTTGCCTCGGTACTTACCTCGTACACCATGGTGTTCATGGTGCTGGGTTATATCTACGGCACCATCGCCATTCCGCGCTTTATCAGCCAGCAGACTGCGCTGCTGATCTCCGCGGTGCTGGGTATTGTGTTTACCTTCGCGGTTATGAGCGGTTCCCTGAAAAGTACCGCCATGTCGGCGGTGACCCTGGCGCACTTCGGCCTGCCCGAGATTCCGAATGCGGTGTACTTCGTTGCGCTGCTGGGTTTTGCCAACGCCATGTGCTGGCCGGCGATCTGGCCGCTGGCGCTGGAAGGCCTGGGTAAATTCACCTCCAAGGGTGCCGCGCTGTTGATCATGGGTATTTCCGGTGGCGCCATCCTGCCGCCGATGTACGGACATTTCGCCGATACCGGTGACGGCCAGGCGGCCTACATCATCGCGATTCCGGCTTACCTGTTCATCCTGTTTTACGCGCTGAAAGGCCACAAGATGCGCAGCTGGAAATAATCCGGCTGGCAGGTAACCGGGATGGTTACCTGCAGCATTGAATCTGTCAGATTGCTTGTTTTTTGGAAGTTGTGCTTAAAAGGATTTAGTTGTTTGAACTTCTTTATGAAGTTTCTCTCTTTGGTTCTCGTCATCTTTGCCCTCCTAGTGAGGGCCTTTTTTTGCCTGCGATTTCACGCAGAACCCTGTGGGAAGGGCGTCAAGCCGGTGCATTACCGGTCGAGTCGCGCACCAGTAATTCCGGGATAAATTTTTTGGTGATGCCGGCATCCTTGTTGGCGGCGGCGGTTTCCGAGGCACCTTTGCTGCGGGCCTTGTTGAGTACCAGTGCTGCTGCGCAACGGGCAATTTCGTTGTTCGGCTGGTGGGCGGTAGTGAGCTTCGGCCAGGTTTGGCGTGAGAAGGGGCTGTCTTCGAAGCCGACAATGGAAAGCTGCTCGGGAATTTCAATGTGCATCAGGCGCGCCGCAAACAGCGCGCCCGCGGCCATTTCATCGTTGCTGGCAAAAATGGCGGTGGGCGGATTTTCAATGCTGAGCAGCGCCTTCGCGCCCTCGACGCCGGAGTCGAAGGAGTACTCGCCCGGGATGATAAGTGCCGGGTCAACGGCAATGCCGGCTTGCTGCAGTGCGTCCTTGTAACCGTCGAGACGGCCGTGGGTAGAGACGTGCTCCTCGCCACCACACAGGAAACCAATACGTTTGTGGCCGTGCTCGATCAGGTGTTTGGTAATGTCGTAGGACGCGGCGGCGTCATCCACCTGGATGCAGTTGTCTTCATCGCCCTTTGCGGCCCCGCTGGACACAATGCGCACATAGTCGAGGCCAAGTTTTTTGACTTCGTCGATCACTGACTGGGTTTCGGAGAAGGGTGGTGTCAGCACTACGCCCGCCACTTTGGAGTGTTCCACCAGCGCGCGCAGCTCGTCATTAACCTTGTCGGAGCGGGAGTTACTGGGGTGAATCAGCAGTTCGTAGCCGCGCGCCTTGCAGGTTTCGAGAATGCCATTTTGCATGTCGATCACGTAGTAGGCGTTGGGGTTGTCGTAGATCAGCGCAATGGTATAGCTGCGGGTACCCGCCAGGTTGCGCGCCGCCAGATTGGGCTGATAGTGGAGTTCCTCCACAGCATCCATCACCTTCTTGCGTGTGGCCGGCCGCACGGAGGGCTCATTGTTGATAACCCGTGAAACGGTCTTGATCGACACCCCGGCTCGTGCGGCCACGTCGTTGATGGTGCTTTTCATGATCGGCTTTGTTCCTTTAATAGGAGTTCCGTTAGCGGAATTGATCCCTGACTTGCCAAGCCCGACAGTTTACCCGGTTAGAGGCTGCGGGACGATGGCTTTGTGGTCACTGGCCGCGCACCCCGTCCGAAATGGCTGCTTTCGCGGTGATTGACCGCCAATTTTAGGCTGTTCGCCCCAGTTTCACTGCATTTAATCCATGTTTCGCCGCACTCAATCCCTATGCCGGCTCCGGTAACTGCATTTTGGAGGAAAACTACAAACTGGATTGACAGTCTCGGGCATCTGTGTGACGCTGGTGCCAATTTGACAGCGTTGTCATTTGCGGTTGGGGTGTCCTGCGACGGGCATTGGGGGCTGCGAATGTACGCACCAAAATACTAAACAAGAATAACTGGCGCCTGCCAGGCCACGGCCGGCGCCCATTTCGGGGGCTCATCATGCAAGACACTCCATTTCACTCTTCCATTTCACAATCCGCCATCTGGAAACAGCTCGAGACGCGCGCGCTGGAGATGAAAAAACGCCGGCTCGCGGACTTGTTTGTGGACGATCCAGCGAGAGCTGGCGATTTTTCGCTGGAATTACCGGAGTTTTTGCTCGACTACTCCAAAAACCAACTCGATCGACACGTGTTTGCGGATCTCCTACATCTCGCCCGCGAGACCGACCTTGAGCGGTGGCGCGAGGACTTGTTTGCCGGCAAGCCGATCAACGCGACCGAGGGGCGGCCGGTGCTGCATCCCGCGCTGCGCGGTGGATTGGCGGCGGATGTCGAGATAGGCGGTGTATCCGTCACAAGCCTGGTAAGCGCCGAGCTGGAGCGCTTGAAAGAGTTTGTAGTTTTACTACATAATGGCGACCTGACTGGCTACAGCGGTAAACGGATCACCGATGTGGTCAATCTCGGCGTCGGTGGTTCCCATCTGGGGCCGCAGACTGCCATCGAAGCGCTGCGTGCCTACCGGAAGGGCGATGTCGCAGTGCATTTTGTATCCAATGTGGATGGAGCCCAGCTCACGGACGTGCTGGCCGGCCTGGATGCCGAATCGACTTTATTCATCGTTTCGTCGAAGACATTTACCACCAGCGAGACGATGACCAATGCCCGTAGCGCCCTCAACTGGTTGCAACGGGCGGCACCCGGAGCTTCCGCAGAGACACTATTGGGCAAGCAGTTTGTCGCGGTGACAGCAAGGCCGGAGGCGGCGCAAAAATTCGGCGTGTTGCCGGAGCGGGTATTTCGCTTCTGGGATTGGGTGGGGGGACGCTTTTCCCTCTGGTCCAGTATCGGCCTGCCCATCGCCATCGCCTGCGGATTCGAGAATTTCCGCGCACTGCTGGATGGTGCGGCGGGTATGGATACGCACTTCCGCGAGGCACCGCTGGACGCTAACGCGCCGGTGATCATGGCGTTGCTGAGTGTGTGGTACTGCACCTTTATGGGTTACCCGGCCCACGCGGTACTGCCCTACGAGCAGGCGCTGCACATGCTGCCCGCATACCTGCAGCAGGCAGACATGGAGAGCAACGGCAAATCTACCTCCCGCGCCGGACTGGAGGTGGGGTATGCCACCGGGCCCCTGATCTGGGGGCAGACGGGCATCAACGGGCAGCATGCGTTTTACCAGTATCTGCACCAGAGCCCGCAAGTGGTACCCGCCGATTTTATCGGCAGTGTGATGCCGGGCCACGAACTCGATGGTCACCATGAGATTCTGCTGGCGAACATGTTTGCCCAGAGTCAGGCACTGATGAACGGAGTGGATGCCGAGTCCGTTACCCGTGAGTTGTCGGCCAAGGGGCTGTCGCAGGAAGAAATAACAAGGCTCACCCCATTCAAGGTACACAGGGGTGGAAAGCCAAGTAACACAATACTCTTGAAGGAGTTGAGCCCCCGGTCACTGGGAGCGCTGATCGCACTCTACGAGCACAAGATTTTCGCCCAGGGTGTGGTTCTACAGATTTATTCCTTTGATCAGTGGGGTGTGGAGCTGGGGAAAGGTCTGGCCAACAAGCTGGAGCCAAAACTGGCTTCCGGGGCGTTGGACGGAGAAGACGGCTCGACGGTCCAACTGATCGAATACTACCGCCGGATAACCGGCACGGTTACGTACGCGGAGCTGCCTGAAGTCGAGGCGGCTGAGCCTGCTGGAGAACGGGCTTAACTGCATTATTAATAGCAGCGCGGGGCGAGCCGATAAAAAAACGAAGAGTTAGGCAAATGGCAAACAGAGCAGTGGTAAACAGTCAGATACAGGCGGTTACCGACAGGATTATCCGTCGCAGTGAAGAGACACGGGCCAGTTACCTGGCCCAGGTTGAGCGCGCGCAGAGCAAGGGGCGTGCGCGTCACAAACTGGCCTGCGGCAACCTGGCGCACGCCATGGCGGCCTCCAGCGATCATGACAAAAATCTGATCGCCTCTGGCCAGGGGCCAAACCTCGCCATTATCAATTCCTACAACGACATGCTGTCGGCGCACCAGCCCTACGGTGTCTATCCGGAAATGCTCAAGGCGGAAGCACTCCGCAATGGCGCCACTGCTCAGGTAGCCGGTGGTGTGCCGGCCATGTGTGACGGTGTCACCCAGGGGCAGCCGGGTATGGAGTTGTCGCTGTTTTCCCGCGATGTGATTGCGATGGCCACCGCCATCTCCCTGTCGCACGATATGTTTGACGGCGGTATGTACCTCGGTATCTGCGACAAGATCGTGCCCGGGCTGGTGATCGGTGCGCTGTCGTTCGGCCATCTTCCAGCAGTATTTATTCCAGCAGGCCCCATGCCAACCGGCCTCGCCAATGCGGAAAAAGTGCGTGTTCGCCAGCTTTTCGCCGAGGGCAAGGTAGGGCGCAAGGAGCTGCTGGAAGCGGAGAGCGCCTCCTACCACAGCGCCGGCACCTGCACCTTTTACGGCACCGCCAACAGCAACCAGATGCTGGTGGAAATCATGGGCCTGCAGCTGCCGGGAAGTTCTTTCGTAAATCCGGGCACCGACTTGCGCGATGCGCTGAACAAGGCCGCGGTAAAACAGCTGGTGCAGATCAGCGAGCCCAGCAACTACACCCCGATTGCAAAAATTCTCACCGAAAAAGCCTTCGTTAACGGCATTGTCGGCCTGCACGCCACTGGCGGCTCCACCAATCACACCATGCACCTGATTGCCATGGCGCGTGCCGCCGGTATCCAGATCACTTGGCAGGACATGGCGGAACTGTCCGAGGTTGTACCGCTGCTGTGCCACGTGTATCCGAACGGCACCGCGGACATCAACCACTTCGCCGCAGCCGGCGGTATGCAGTTCCTGATCCGCGAACTGCTGGGGGCAGGGCTGCTGCACGGTGATGTAAATACGGTGCTCGGTAATTCCGGCCTCGAGCCCTACACCTACGATCCGTTCCTGAACGAAGACAAAGACGGTCTGGTGTGGCGCCCCACTGCGGAAGAGTCCGGCAATCCGGATGTGATCCGCCCGGCCAGCGATCCTTTCTCAAGCCACGGTGGCCTGCAGTTGCTTACCGGCAATCTGGGCAACAGTGTGATCAAGGTGTCCGCACTGAAAACCCCGCAGCTGAAAGTGACAGCCCCGGCGGTGGTGTTCAACAGTCAGGACGACATGCTCGCCGCCTTTAAGGCCGGTGAGCTGGAAAAAGATTTTGTTGCGGTGGTGCGTTTCCAGGGCCCTCAGGCCAATGGGATGCCGGAACTGCACAAGCTGACACCGTCGCTCGGCGTGTTGCAGGACCGCGGTTTCAAGGTGGCGCTGGTCACCGACGGCCGTATGTCCGGCGCATCCGGCAAGGTGCCGGCGGCAATTCACCTGTCTCCCGAAGCGCTCGAGGGCGGAGTGATTGCCAAAATCCAGAATGGCGACCTCATCGAACTGGATGCGGAAGCCGGCGTTCTCAAAGTCCATGTAAGTGATGAAGAACTGGCGGCGCGGCCGCTGGCAGAATGCGATTTGTCTGGCAATGCCATTGGTATGGGCCGGGATCTGTTCACCAATATGCGCAAGCTCGCGAGCGGCGCGGAAACCGGTGCAAGCATTCTTTTTTAACTGAACTCCGCGGGCCATGATCGAAGCATGGGTCCGCGCAATAGTTTGAGAGCAATCACGATGGCTAATGCATTTGACATGGTACTGTTCGGTGGCGGTGGAGATCTGTCACTGCGCAAATTGATTCCGGCACTGTACCGCGCCTTTATCGAAGGTGGCCTGAACAAAGATACGCGTATCTTCCCGGTTGTGCGTCGTCAGGAAGAAGCAGATTCCTATATCAAAACTGCCCAGCAAGCGCTGAAGACCCATCTGCGCGATGGTGAATACAATGAAAAAAGCTGGAAAGAATTCAACACTATGCTGCGCGCAGTGGCACTGGATATTTCCAAACCCGATGATCAGTGGAATTTGCTGATCGATCTGCTTGGCGATGACACCTCGCGCACGCGGCTGTTTTACCTGGCTATTCCGCCCGCGGTATTTGGTCCCTGTTGTGAAAACCTTTCCATCAAGGGCTTGATCCACGAAAACTCCCGCGTGGTGGTGGAAAAACCGCTGGGTTACAACGCCAAGACCTCGGATGAAATCAACAGCAAAATTGCCGAGTATTTCCCGGAAGAGAGCATTTTCCGTATCGACCACTATCTGGGTAAGGAAACCGTCCAGAACCTGCTGGCCCTGCGCTTCAGCAATGTGCTGTTCGAGCGTCTGTGGGATGCGAAGACCATTGACCATATCCAGATCAGTATTTCTGAAACGGTCGGCCTCGAAGGTCGTGCCGGCTTCTACGACGACACCGGTGCAATGCGGGATATGGTGCAGAACCACCTGTTGCAGCTGCTGTGCCTGATCACAATGGAGTCGCCCAACAGCATGTCCGCGCGCAATATCCGCTCGGAAAAAATCAAGGTGCTGGAAGCACTGCGTCCGCTGGTGGGCAAAGATGTCGACAAAAATATCGTGCGCGGCCAGTACGTTGCTGGCGGTCTGGGCAAGGAGCTGGTTCCGGGCTACCTGGAAGAGTTGAAAGCGCCCAATAGTACCACCGAAACGTTTGTTGCCATTCGCGCACATATCGACAACTGGCGCTGGACCGGCGTGCCTTTCTATCTGCGCACCGGCAAACGCATGGAAAAGCGCTGCGCAGAAATCGTGATCCAGTACCAGAAGGTTTCCCACAGCGTGTACCAGCCGGAAGCCGGTGACGTACTGCCGAACCGCCTGGTGATTCGCCTGCAGCCGGAAGAGAGCATCAAGCTGGTGCTGATGGCGAAGAAAATGGACAGTCTCACCATGGAGCTGCAACCGGTGGAATTGAACCTGACTCTGTCCGACACCTATGACAGTTTCAAAAGTGACGCCTACAAACGGCTGATGCTGGATGCCGCCGCGAATAATTCCGCGCTGTTCATTCACCGCGAGGAAGTGGCCGCTGCCTGGGCCTGGGTTGACCCGATCATCGACCACTGGCGCGACACCAACAACCTGCCGCAGCTGTATCGCGCGGGCACCTGGGGGCCGCAGGCTTCCAACCAGCTGCTGGCGGAAAACGGGCACCACTGGTTTAACCCCTGACCAAGTGTCAGAAAATTTGGTTACGAGTAACAAACGGTTTCTAGACATGGTCGAAGAAAAATTTTTTGCAGACAGGGAAAAGTTGACGCTTGCGCTGGCGAACGAATGCGCCGCGGCATTGCACGCGGGTATCAAGGCCAACGGGCATGCGACTTTTCTGGTCAGCGGTGGCAGCTCCCCGGAGCCGGTGTACCGCGAGCTATCCCGGCGTCCACTGCCCTGGCAGCAGGTCAATGTGGCGCTGGTGGATGAGCGCTGGGTAGAGAAAGATGAGGCGGGGAGCAACCTCGCGTTCATCGCCAACAGTCTGCTGCAAAATGAAGCCGCCAAGGCGCCGTGTCTGGGCATGAAAAATGCCGCGGCGACACCGGCAGAAGGCGAGGCGGATTGCGAGCGCGCCTATCAAGAACTGCCGCGCCCGTTTGATGTGTGTGTGCTGGGAATGGGCAACGACGGCCACACAGCTTCGTTTTTCCCGCATGCGGACGGTCTCGCAGAGGCGCTGGATCCGAAGTCGGAAAAACTGTGCAAGGCCATCACCGCCAAACAGAGCTCGGTGACCGGTGTGCATACAGAGCGCATGACACTCACGCTTGCAGCCATATTGCAGGCGAAGGAAATCAAGCTGCTGATTACCGGTGAAGAAAAGCTCAAGGTCTATCGCGAAGCACTGCTGGGCGATGACGAGAGCGAAATGCCGGTACGCAGCATCCTCAAGCAGAGGCTGAAGCCGGTCACTGTTTATTGGGCTCCCTGATTATTTGGAGCTCAGAGGGATCTGGGCGAAGTGGCCAGTGAAAAATTTGGATATTTAGAGTTTTAGGAATTTGCGATGCAAGAGTCTCTCGTACCCGTTTTGGAACAAGCCGGCGTAGTCCCGGTACTGGTGATCGACAATGTCAGCGAGGCGCTGCCACTGGCGCAGGCGCTGGTTGAAGGTGGTCTCAACGTCCTCGAAGTCACCCTGCGTACCGAAGCAGCGTTGGCAGCCGTGGAAGAAATCGCCAAGCACCTGCCGGATGCCCATGTCGGTACCGGAACGGTGCTGAGCGCAGCAGATATTCGCCGCTCGGTGGATGCGGGTGCGACCTTCATGGTGAGCCCGGGTGCCACCGAGGCTCTGCTGGATGCAGCCGCTGACGTATCCGTGCCGCTGCTACCGGGTGCGGCAAACCCGTCCGAAGTGATGCGACTGCTGGAGCGCGGCTATCGCTACCAGAAGTTTTTCCCCGCGGAAGCCGCCGGTGGCGTACCCATGCTGAAGTCCATCGGTGGTCCGCTGGCGCAGGTGAAGTTTTGTCCCACCGGCGGGGTCAGCCCGAGCAACGCCAAAGACTACCTATCACTTTCCAATGTGGTTTGTGTAGGCGGCTCCTGGATGGCGGCGCCGAAATTGGTAGCAGATAAAAACTGGGCGGAGATTACCCGTCTGGCAAGAGAGGCATCCCTGCTTAAGGGGTAATGCCTTCCGGCAACCGATTTATTTGAGAAGTCAGAGCGACAGCGTACCGGGGGGGATTACACCCGACGCTGCAAACAAAAATTCATAATTTTCAAGACACATAGGGTGTAGCGATATGAAGCTCAGAATTGCTATCAACGGATATGGACGCATCGGCCGCAACGTAACCCGCGCGATTTATGAATCCGGATACAACGACCGCATCCAGCTGGTTGCTATTAACGATCTGGCGCCGGTGGAAGCCAATGCGCACCTGACCCGCTTCGACACCGTTCATGGTCGCTTCAATACCGAAGTTTCTGTCGATGGGGAAAATCTGGTTATCGGCGGCGATATCATCAAGGTTTGCCAGGAACGCAACCCGGCAAATCTGCCATGGGGCGAACTGAATGTGGATCTGGTGCTGGAGTGTACCGGTCTGTTCACCGATAAAGCCGCAGCTTCCCAGCACATGCAGGCCGGTGCCAAAGCGGTACTGATTTCCGCGCCGTCCAAAGACGCTGACCTGACTGTGGTCTACGGTGTGAATGACAACAAACTCACCGCGGAACACAAAGTGGTATCCAACGCGTCCTGTACCACCAACTGCCTGGCACCGGTTGCCAAGGTATTAAACGATGCGATCGGTATTGAGCGTGGTTTCATGACTACCGTGCACGCTTACACCAACGATCAAAACACCCAGGATGCGGTACACAAGGATATCTACCGTGCGCGCGCCGCCGCCGACAACATGATCCCCACCAAGACTGGCGCTGCAGCCGCGGTAGGTCTGGTGTTGCCGGAACTGCAAGGCAAGCTGGACGGCATGGCAGTTCGTGTACCGGTGAACAATGTTTCTCTGGTGGATTGCCAGTTTATCGCCGGCCGCGATACCACCGCGGAAGAAATCAACGCGATCATGGCCGATGCGGCGGGTACCATCAAAGGCGGTGTACTGTCTTTCTGTGACCAGCCACTGGTGTCCGTGGACTTCAACCACACCACCGCGTCCAGTCACTTTGATGCCAACCACACCCGTGTGAATGGCAATCTGGTCAAAGTAATGGCCTGGTACGATAACGAGTGGGGCTTCTCTCACCGTATGCTCGACACCAGCCTGGCAATGGCGAAAGCCCAGGGTCTGTAATGTAAATTGATGGCAGAAATGCCATTCCGTCGGAGCGGGCGCAATGCTCGCTCCGATTTATGAATTTGGTACTTTGCTAGAGCAGTCAGTGCCGACTGCCATAAGAACAAATCCGTCTCACATCCAATCCAACAACGAATACCGCAGACATGATTCGCCATACAAAAATTGTTGCCACACTCGGTCCGGGTACCGACAAGCCGCGTGTTATTGACGAGATTATCCGCGCCGGCGTGAACGTCGTACGCCTTAATTTTTCCCACGGCAGTGCCGACGATCACCGCAAGCGTGTATCCGAAGTGCGCCGCGCCTCTGCCGAGCAGAACAGGCTGGTGGCCATTCTCGGCGACCTGCAGGGCCCGAAAATCCGCATCGCCCGTTTCGCCGCAGGCAGTATTTTTCTCGAGAACAACGCCGAGTTCACCCTCGACGCGGATTGCCCGAAAGAGGGTGGTAACCAGCAGCGCGTGGGTGTCGACTACCCGTCACTGATCGCAGACTGTAAGCCGGGTAATGTCCTGCTGCTGGACGATGGCAAGATTCGCCTGGAAGTGACCGGCGGTACCAACAGCAAACTGTTCTGTCGCGTGCTGCAGGGCGGCAAGCTTTCCAATAATAAGGGCATCAATCTGCTGGGCGGTGGCCTGTCTGCACCGGCCCTGACGGAAAAAGATTACGAAGATATCAAACTCGCGGCCGAGCTGGATGTCGATTTTCTGGCGGTAAGCTTCCCGCGCAGTGGTGAGGACCTCGAAATTGCCCGCAAGGCGATGCGTGAAGCCGGTAGCAATGCCGCCATCGTCGCCAAAGTCGAGCGCGCTGAAGCGGTAGAAAATGACGAGCAGATGGACGATATCATTCTCGCGTCTGATGTCATCATGGTTGCCCGCGGTGATCTGGGCGTGGAGATCGGTGATTCCGCGCTGGTGGGTGTGCAGAAAAAGCTGATCAATCGTGCCAACGCATTGAATCGCGGTGTGATCACCGCGACCCAGATGATGGAGTCGATGATCACCAACCCGACGCCGACCCGCGCGGAAGTCATGGATGTGGCCAACGCCGTGCTGGACGGCACGGATGCGGTGATGTTGTCCGCCGAAACCGCTGCCGGCGATTTCCCGGTTGCTGCGGTGGAGTCGATGGCGCAGATCGTCGTGGGTGCCGAGCAGTACCTGGGCTCCACCACGCGTGTTGCTCCGGTGCGCACCGGTTCCGAGAGCATCGACACCGTGATCGCCCAGGCGGCGATCGAATCTGCCGCGCGTGTGGAGAATCTGTGTGCAGTAGCCGCTCTGACCGAGTCCGGCCGTACACCGCGCATCATGTCCCGTGCTACCACCCAGCTGCCGATCTACGCACTGACCCGGCATCCCCAGGTGGCGCGCCAGCTGGTACTGCTGCGCGGTGTCGACCCCATCGAGTTCGATCCGGCCTCTGTACCCCTGGGTCACCTGACCGATGCCATCATCGAAGTGCTCGGTTCCCGCATCGAGCTGCAGAAGGGGCAGCGAATCCTGATCACTCAGGGGGAGCGCCTGAATATGGGCGGCGGTACCAGTTCCATGCGGATTAAGGAAATCGAGTAATCTCTGTTTCCTGAATAGTGAACAACACTCCCGGCCATGGCCGGGAGTGTTGTTCTGGGGGCAGGCGCTGCCTGTATAAGAAAAGTTTGCGAATCTTGTCACTCATAAAGGTTGTACATTTTTTATCCTGTCCGGCGTCAAAAGCCCGGATCTTTCCTCTTCGATCTGTCACTTAAGACAGGTTCTGGCTGTAAAAACCTGCAAAATACCCAGATATTTTCCCTTTCGCGTTGTAGCTTTTTCCTCCCATTGTGTGTATTGTCGATCGTGAGAATGACAGCGCTATCATAAAATCGAATGACAGCGCTATCATTTGGCGGTACAAGGTGAATAAAAAGTTTCTAACCAAACCTTTATATCTATAAAAAAGGAAGGGGAAATCGATGCTTAAGCGCAACAAACTCGCTCTCTCGATCAGCGCAGCTGTACTGGGTGGTAGCCTCGTGGCTCCGCTGGCAGTTGCTCAGGAAGCAGCCCTGGAAGAGATTACCGTTACCGGTATTCGTGGTTCCTTGCAGGACGCTCTCAGTACCAAGCGTGACTCATATTCTATTGTCGACGCGATCTCTTCAGAGGATATCGGCAAATTCCCGGACAAAAACGTTGCAGAATCGCTGCAGCGCGTACCCGGTGTGACCATCCAGCGCCAATTTGGCGAAGGTGCAGCCGTTTCTATCCGCGGTGCTGGTAACGACCTGACTCTTACCACCCTGAATGGCCAGAATGTTGCGTCTACCGGCTGGTTCGTTCTGGAACCTGCCAAGCGCAGCTTCAACTATGAACTGCTGCCATCCGAACTGGTCGGTAACATCGAAGTGTACAAGGCCTCTCAGGCTGACCTCGCCGAAGGTGGTGTAGGTGGTACCGTTGTTATCAACACCCGCAAGCCGCTGGAACTGGACGCCCTGACTGTGCGCGCTTCCGTTGAAGCCTCACAGCAGTCTGATTCCGATTCCACCGACCCGCAATTCTCAGGTCTGGCGAGCTGGAAAAATGACTCTGAAACCTTCGGTGTTCTGGTTTCCGCGGTATCTCAAGAGCGTCTGTTGCAGCGTCAGGGTAATGAAGCATTTTGGGAGTGGGGCGCGGGCCCTGTAGCGTTCGAGCAGGAGCGTAAGCGCTCTGCTATCAACGCCACCTTCCAGTACCAGCCGACTGAAAACCTCGATATCGTCCTGAACGCTATCGACATGCAAATGGAAGCGGATAACACCAACTACGCGCTGTGGCTGACGCAGGGCAACTGTGGATGGTGTGGCGTTGACGTTGATCCGGAAGACCAGATCAATGGAACCACTGCACGTGGCCCGCTCAATGTAGCTTACCTGCAGGCTCGTCCGCGCGAAGCGACCATGAACTCCGACGTCTACGACCTGTCTGTAACTTACTCTGGTGAAGGCTACGAGTTGAGTGTCCAGGCTGGCTCGACTTCCTCGACCGGTGGCACCGACTTTGAAATGGTTGTCGACGATGGTTCCGGCGGCTTTGCACTCGATGGTGCCTCTTACGACTTCATGAGCGGCGGCCAGACCTGGGACCTGAATGGTTTCGACCTCGGTAGCTACGACCCAGGCTCTCTGGCAATGGGTACCGGTGCGAACTTCAATGCGACACCCAAGACCGACGAGGAGGCTTACTTCCAGGCAGATCTTGAATTTGATGTTGAGCTCGGTGCTGTCAACTCCATCAAGACTGGTATCAAAACAGCTGACCACAATTCGACCAGTCGTCGCTTTGTATTCACTCAGGCAGATGATTTCAACCCGGTAATCTCTACCGATGGTATCCTGAGCGGCACCATTGAAGCCGGCGCTGGAAGCTACGAAATCCCGAAATTGGACGACGATGCCCTGAAGGCTTGGGCCAAGGCATCCATTACCGGAAAAGTAGAGGATCTGGGTTCCTACAGCGAGATCGACGAGACCAACTCCTCTATCTACGTAATGGCGACCTACGAACTCGGTAATGCGCGCGGTAACTTCGGTGTCCGTTATGTGACTACCGATGCGACCTCTACTTACTACATCGACGGCGTAAGAACCGAAACTGACGCTGATTACTCTGTTGCCTTGCCCAGCTTCAACCTGGCGTACAGCCTGAGTGATGATGTTGTTTTGCGCGCGGCTGCTGCGAAGGTAATGGCCCGTCCGCAGTATGTGGATATGTATGTAAACCCGAGCCCCATTGGCGCAAACGATGAGATCGATAACAACCAGTATTGGGTTGTTGGTAATGTTGGCCTGGAACCGTTCCTCGCCAATCAATTCGATCTTGGTGTTGAATACTACTTCGCTGAAGGTTCTCTGGTTTCCGCTGGTGTTTTCTACAAAGATGTTAGCAACTTTGTAACTATCAGCGAGTACAGTGCAGCCGCCAGTGAGGTTCCGTTTGAGTTGCCGGAGAGCGAAGCAGCGTTCGGTTGGCTTGTTCAGGAAAAAGACAACGGCGAAAGCGCGGAAATTACCGGTATTGAACTGGGTTACCAGCAAGACTTCGGTAACGGCTTTGGTGCAATTGTGAACTACACCTGGACCGACACCGACACTGCCAAGGCAACCTTCACCGATGGTAATCCGTTCCTGAGCGATAGCTCCGAGAATGTGTACAACTTGACCGGTTACTATGAGAACGACATGTTCTCCGCCCGTATCGCCTACAACTGGCGTAGTGAGTACATGATCCGCGAGTCAGGCTCTTACGGTAACCGCCTGCACGACGACTTCGGTAGTCTGGATCTGAGTGCGGTTTGGTATGCAACCGAAAACCTGGATGTTAAGCTCGACGTGAATAACCTGCTGGCGGAAGAGTCTGTTCAGATTGGTAACAACGCTGAACCGGCACCCGGAACTGGTTTTACCTCCGGCTTCCCGCTGTATGAGTACGAAACTGCGCGTCGCATCAACATTGGAGCTTCTTACAAGTTCTGATAGCGAAATGATTGCGTGATGTACCGGAAAAAGGGAAGTTTTTGCTTCCCTTTTTTCGTATGAAAAATATACTAGGCGGGTTTCTCTAGAATAACTTCAAATTAAATAAGGTGTTGTATGGCCACAGTAGAAGCCCCAAAAATCGTTCCGTTGCGCAGTGATGTTCACGGCAAACTGAAAGTTCGTGAGCTGGGGACCTTTGAGCACGTCAAAAACGCACACATGCTGCCCGTTACTGCGCATGAATTCGCCCGCCTCGGTGCAGAATACCCGATCGTTTTTGTCAAGAATTCTGAAACTGGTCAGTTCCAATCTGTTGCACTGCTGGGCCTGAAAGTAGGCGAAAACCTGTTCGTCGACGGTGAAAAGTGGAAAGGTGTTTTCGTTCCGGGCGCCGTACGTAATCATCCCTTTGTTCTGGCGCCCGCGGGTGAGAGCAAGGACCGCCTGATGGTGGGCCTGATAGAGAATAGCCCTGTTGTGGGTGAGGAAGAGGGTAATGCCCTGTTCACTGACTCCGGCGAAGAAACCGAGTACCTGAAGGCCAAGAAAGAGGCGCTGGTTGGTTACCTGGAAAGCGACCAGATGACCAAGGCGTTCATCACTATTCTGGCTGAGAAAGATCTCCTCACTACCCAGAACGTTGCTATCAATGCCGGGGAAGAGAAGATCAACCTGGGCGGTATCTACATGGTGGATGAGAAGAAACTGGGTGAAATGAGCGAAGAAGACTTCGCGGATTTCCGTAAGCGTGGTTTCCTTGCTCCGCTGTACGCGCAGCTGGGCTCCATGCATCAGTTTTCCCGTCTGGCCAAAATGCAGGCTGGTGCCTGATCGTTGAATTCTGTCCGTTATTATGACTATCGATTGCGGTGATCAAATCAAGCGTGTTTTGGTAGTCGGGGGTGGCACAGCTGGCTGGTTGTCAGCATGCCACCTTGCCAAAAAACTTGGCTCGTCTTCGTCTGCTGGTGTTCAGGTAACACTGGTGGAGTCTGAAAATATCCCCACTATTGGTGTCGGTGAAGGCACTGTCCCTGCGATTAGAGAGTCACTCCGTTACCTCGGAATCAGTGAAACCGAGTTTGTGCGCGAGTGTGATGTTACGTTCAAGCAGGGCATCAAGTTTGCGCACTGGGTTCGCCCTTCTGGATCGCCAGGTCCAGAGTTTTATCATCATGTTTTTGACTATCCTGATTGCGGCGTGGGCGATCTGACCTCGCGTTGGCTGCAAATGGATGGTGATCGCAGTTACGTTGATGCCGTGTCTGTGCAAGGCGTGATCTGCGATAGGGGGCTTGGCCCGAAAGATATGACGGTGCCGGAATACGACGGTATCGTGAGCTATGCCTATCACTTAGACGCTGCGAAGTTCGCCAGGCTGTTAACCCGTCATGGAGTGGAAAAGCTTGGTGTGCGACATGTGCTTGCGGACGTACAGCAAGTCAGTCGTGATGATTCTGGCGATATCGTTTCTGTCTCTACTGCAGCCGGGGAAACGATAGAGGCGGATCTGTTTGTAGACTGTACTGGGTTCGCCTCATTGCTGCTTGGTGAGTCCATGGGTGTACGGTTTGTCGACAAACGACACATTCTCTTTGCGGATCACGCATTGGCGGCTCAACTGCCGTATGCCGAAAAAGATGCGCCTATCCCGAGTTTTACTATCTCGACGGCTCAGGAAAGCGGCTGGACTTGGGATATTGGTCTGTCGGAAAGACGCGGTACTGGATATGTGTATTCCAGTGCGCATACGGGCCACGATCGTGCTGAAACCGTATTTCGCCAGTATCTGGGGGATGATGCCGGAAAGTTAAACGTCCGGAAAATCCCCATGCGCGTTGGGCACAGGGAAACCTACTGGAAAAACAACTGCGTGGCTATTGGTCTGTCCCAGGGCTTTGTAGAGCCATTAGAGGCGACGGGGATATTGGTATACGACGCAACCGCGCGAATGCTGGCAGACACTTTTCCTGCCTGTCGCTCGGTGATGCCTATTGTTGCCCGGCAATTTAATCGATCGGTGCAGTACGCTTGGGATCGGGTAATTGATTTTATCAAGTTGCATTACTGTATAAGCCAGCGCAGGGATCATCCCTTTTGGGTTGACAATTGTCTGGAGTCCTCCATTCCCGATTCGCTGCAAGAAAAACTCCAGCTGTGGAAGTGTCAGCCCCCCAGCGCGTATGAGTTTCCGAGTAAATTGGAAATCTTCAATCTGGCAAATTTCCAGTACGTTCTCTACGGTATGGAATTTAAAACAGATATCAATGCCATGGTTTCCGGGCGCCAACCGACAATGCCGGATGCCTTGGGTCGAATAAAAGACATTGCGAACTTTTCCGATCAGTTGCTCGGCAGGTTGCCGGGCCATCGTGCCTTGATCGATAAAATCAAAAAGTACGGTTTGCAAAAAATTTAGAGCTTTATGCAGTCTCACGCCATGAAAGTATTGAATATTGTAGGTGGGGGTAGCGCCGGTTGGATGACGGCAATCTACTTGAATCGCTATTTCAATCGAGAGGCAAAGAACTTTCATATTAATGTCATCGAGAGTCCTGATATAGGGATCATTGGTGTTGGCGAGGCAACCGTCCACAGTATTCGTTTTTTCTTTGGGGCAATGGGGCTCGATGAAACTGAACTGATGGCTGAGACCAATGCGACCATAAAGTCTGGAATCATGTTCCGTAATTGGATGAAGGCTGTCGACGGTGAAGTTCATGAATATTTTCATCCATTTGACCAGCAGCAGCCTGGTGGATCCGTAGATATTTCCAGCGCGTGGTTTGTCGGGGAGCGTCAGGCAAGAGAGCGTTATGATGAGGGGGTGAGTCTTAACTCCCACTTGATCAAGTGGGGGCGTTGTCCAAAGAATATTTCCTCGCCTCAATATCAGGCTGTGGCTCCTTATGGATACCACCTGGATGCAACGCTGTTGGCGCGGTTTCTGCGGCGGAAAGCGGTTGAACAGGGAGTTCGACATATCGAAGCCACCGTTACTGATGTGGAAGTCGTGTCCGGGAAAATTCAATCCGTGGGTACGGACCAGGGGCGCATTGCCGGTGATTTTTTTATTGATTGCACCGGGTTTCGGGGGCTTTTGATAGAAAAGTTACAGAAGGATAACTGGGTATCTTTCCGGGATGTTCTTCCGTGTGATAAGGCTGTGGCTATTCAGCGAGATCTGCCTGCGGGCGAAAAGCCTCGCCCATATACGGTTGCTACGGCCCTTTCCAGTGGCTGGGCTTGGCAAATTGATCTGGTGAACCGGCAGGGAAGTGGATACGTCTATGACAGCGAGCGACTTTCGCCCGAAGAGGCGGAAAGCGAGCTGAGGGCATTCCTGGGGGCTGAGTCCAGCGTAATCAAATGCTCACATCTGGATATGAACGTCGGTTGTCGACAGAGTGCCTGGGTTGGAAATTGCGTGGCGATAGGCTTGTCGGGGGGGTTTATTGAACCTCTGGAATCCACGGGCCTGCATATGATTCACCTTGGGGTTGGTCTACTGGCGACGCATTTGGCTGGGGACGATGGCAGCGAAGAGTTGCGTGATTCCTACAATGAGAAAATGCGTGGGTTTTATCAGGATCTCAAACAATTCATAGTGCTGCATTACTGCCTATCCAATCGAGACGACAGTGACTTTTGGCGGGCGGCACCTGCTTCGCTGGATGGGTGTGCTTGGCTGAAGTCCAAGCTCCCACTTTGGGAGCGTAAAATCTGTGAATATCAGGATTTTGCCGGCAGTTATGCGAGTATCTTTACAGATACCAATTATCGCTACGTCCTGTATGGGATGCAGCATTATCCGTCACCGCGTTTTGCAATGTCGGAAAATGAGGTAGACGCGATTTTCTCGCGTTTTTCCCTGCTTCTGAGCCGGGCAAAATCCGGAACTATGGATCACGAGGAATTTCTTCGGACCGTACACGCCAAAGCTAGAGGCTAAGTGGTTTCCATGAGGCACTTGATTGCGCGTTATGCGCTCTGGCTGATCTGGTTGTGTGGCTTTTACGGCTTTTGGGCGTTGTATGTGGTGGGCGAGGGCTTATGGCCCGTCGTGGTTGAGAATTGGCCCATGGCGGCTTCCATGGCGTTTGGCAGTTACGCCGCTGGTTCCACTCCAATGGGTGGTGGTACGGTCGGTTTTCCTATTCTCGTTCTTCTTTTTGATATGCCGGCAAGTCTTGGCCGGGATTTCAGTTTTGCGGTGCAGTCCATTGGTATGGTCAGTGCCAGCATCTTTATTTTCTGTCGGCGACAACTTCTGGCGTGGGCCATGCTTCGCGGTGCTTTGCTCGGCAGCCTGTTTGCGACGCCTCTGGGTATCCTGTTTTTTGCACCGCTGGTGCCCGAACTGTGGGTAAAGCTGGTGTTTGCCGTGATCTGGGGGAGTTTCGGAGTTTTACACCTGTACCGACTGCGGGAGATTACCTCCCATGATCACGGGGGAGACCCGCGCTGCCCGAAAGATTTTCGTGTGGGGTTGATGCTGGGGGCTGTGGCCGGTTTTGCGGTGGTGTCGGTGACCGGGGTCGGCATCGATATGCTGGTCTATGCCGCGCTGGTGCTGTTGAGTCGGGTGGACCTGAAGGTGGCAATCCCCACGTCGGTTGTGATCATGGCGTTTTCCTCTGTGGTGGGCGTGGTTGTTAAAACACTCGCGGGTGACTGGCAGCCGGGGGTGTTCGGTAACTGGTTGGCTGCGGCGCCGGTAGTCGCGCTGGGAGCGCCCTTGGGTGTGTTCGTGGTTGCGCTGGTCGGGCGCACACCCACCCTGCTTGTCGTGGCCCTGCTGTGCATTGTGCAGTTTGTGTGGACCTGCGCCTCCGAGCGAGAGTTATTGGGTATGACAGGTACCGTATTGGCGTTGCTCGCGGTGCTCTTTTGTCTTGGTGGTTTCGAGTTGCTGCGTGCGCTGGGGTTGCGCAGGGCGCGTGTGCGCACTGGCGACGCAGGGATGCATGGCGCGCCCACATATGCAGGGGATCAAATGGTGTAGAAATTCCAGGGGAATCTTGGGAAGGGTGAATCTTTTGCGATTGGGCGAATGGGGTGGAAATAAAAAAGGCGATCCCGTAAAGGATCGCCTTTTTTATATATGGCAGGGGCGGAAGGATTCGAACCTTCGCATGACGGGATCAAAACCCGCTGCCTTACCGCTTGGCTACGCCCCTGTAAAGGTGCTGTGAGAGCTGTCTCACAGGCGGAAAGTGGTAGCAAGAGCGAGACTTGAACTCGCGACCTCAGCATTATGAGTGCTGCGCTCTAACCAGCTGAGCTATCTTGCCACAACCAAACTCGGCTAACCGAGGCCGCGAATAATAGGGAGATGAATTGGGTGTGTCAACACTATTTTTACTAAATTAATCAGTGGCTTAGCGCGCGCTGGGTATTTTGGGCGCCAATCAGCGGCCGCGACCGATAGCGGCCAGTAATGAGCCCAGGACCACGGTTAAGGCACCCAGCCAGCTGATCCAGTTCATCGGTTCTACCTCTATGTAATCGGGCCACAGGGCGCTGATAACGCTGCTGAGGGCCAGTGTCATCAGGGGAATCAGGGCCAGGGTGGCGCTGACCCGGGAGGCCTCCCAGGAGGCCATCGCCTTGGCGAAGGCGCCGTACGCTATCAGGGTGTTGGCCGTAAGGAACAGCAGTAGCGCCCAGCCCAGAGCGTCCAGCTGCAGGGCCAGGGCGGGCTTGGCGACCGGCAGGAAGCACAGGGTCCCGGCCATATAGATCAGTGTGAGGAGGTTGTGGGGGCGGGACTGTGCCACGATCTTTTTCTGGAACAGGCCGTACACCGCCCAGGTCAGTGCGGCAAAAACCACCAGCCCGACACCGTACAGGTACTGTCGATCCTCACCGCTGACCAGCTCCTGGATCCGCAGGTTGAAGAACAGGGCAAAGCCTACGCAGACCAGAATTACGCCCAGCCACTGTCGCGGTGAGAATCGCTCTCCCAGCCAGATTACGCTGAATACCAGCAGCAGCAGTGGTGCAAGCTGAATCAGGACCTGCAGAGCTCCGGCGGTGATGTAGTTGAGGCCGGTGGCATAGGCGATGTAGTTGGCGAGAAGACCGCCCACCGCAAGCAGGGTATAAGGCAGCATTTTGCCGCGAAAAAGTTGCCCGAGCTCCAGCTCCTGCTTCCAGCCGTAATAGGCGCCGGCGAACAGCGCCGCGCCAAAAAAGCGATACCAGGTGATAGTGGTGGAGTCCATGTCGGCGATCAGGCCTTTCATGGCGATGGGCAGCAGAGCCCACATAAATGCGGTGGTCAGCGCCAAGGGCAGGCCGACTCTCCAGTTGGATGGGTACATGGCAACCTGTGGTGTTGTTGTGGAGGCTCAGTTGCGAAATGGGCTGGCGGAAGAAGCCACCTGGGCTTTCGCGGGGCTCTTGTGGAGCCCCGTGAAGCGGGCCCGGGGTCGGGCCGAAGGGGAGGGAGCAGGGGATCAGACGTTAAAGCGGAAGTGCACCACGTCGCCGTCGACCACCACGTACTCTTTGCCTTCCAGGCGCCATTTGCCGGCCTCTTTGGCACCGGCTTCGCCTTTGTGGGCGACAAAATCGTTGTAGCTGATGACTTCCGCGCGGATGAAGCCTTTTTCAAAATCCGTGTGGATCTTGCCGGCCGCTTGCGGCGCGGTGGCTCCCTGGGGGATGGTCCAGGCGCGCACTTCCTTCACACCGGCGGTGAAGTAGGTGTGCAGGCCGAGCAACTGGTAGCCTGCGCGGATCACGCGGTTCAGGCCAGGCTCTTCCATGCCCAAGCCTTCGAGGAATTCCAGTTTTTCATCGTCGTCCAGTTCGGCGATTTCGGATTCCAGTTTGTTGCAGATGGGCACGAGTACAGCATTCTCTTCCGCGGCAATGGCGGCCACTGCATCCAGGTGAGGATTATTCTCGAAGCCGTCTTCATCCACGTTGGCGATATACATGGTGGGCTTGACAGTGAGCAGGCTCAGCTCGCGCAGATCGGCCAGCTCTTCACTGCCGAGGCCGAAAGAGCGCAGCGGCTTGGCTTCATTCAGGTGCGGCTGGATCTTTTCCAGCAGCGCCTTCATGCGGATGGCGTGCTTGTCCTGGCCCTTGGCGGCGCGGCTGTAACGCTGCAGTGCCTTCTCTACGGTATCCAGGTCGGCCAGCGCCAGCTCGGTGTTGATCACCTCGATATCCGCCAACGGGTGTACGCGGTTGGCCACGTGGATCACGTTGTCGTTTTCGAAGCAGCGCACGACGTGGGCGATGGCGTCGGTCTCGCGGATGTTGGCGAGGAACTTGTTGCCGAGGCCTTCACCCTTGGAAGCACCGGCTACGAGACCGGCAATGTCGGTGAATTCCATGGTGGTGGGGATCACTTTCTGCGGCTTGACGATCTCCGCCAGCTTGTCGAGGCGCGGGTCCGGTACCGGCACGATGCCAGCATTCGGCTCGATGGTGCAGAAGGGGAAGTTCTCCGCGTCAATGCCCGCTTTGGTCAGGGCATTGAACAGGGTGGATTTGCCCACGTTGGGCAGGCCGACGATGCCGCAAGTAAAACCCATGGTCTGAATCCTGTGGTGGTCTGGGGTGCCGGAGGTGCACCGCCAATTAAAAAGGGAAAGCTGTTATTTGGCGCTGGTATGCAGTGTTTTCATTGCCCCGTTCCAGTCGCCACTGGCTGCGGTGGGCATGACATCCACCGCGCGGTCGATGGCCTCGGCCAGTTGATCCTGTTCGGTGCGGGGCGCGCGCTGCAAAACATAATTGGCCACATCGCGGGCGCTGCCCGGGTGGTCGATGCCGAGGCGCAGGCGCATGAAATCGCGATTGTTGCCGAGCGCAGAAATAATGTCGCGCAGGCCGTTGTGCCCCCCATGGCCGCCGCCACTTTTCAGGCGCGCGGTACCGCAGGGCAGGTCCAGCTCATCGTGAGCGACCAGAATAGCCTCGGCGGGGATCTTGAAGAAATTCGCCAGCGGGCCCACTGCCTGGCCGCTGCGATTCATATAGGTGGTTGGAATCAGCAGGCGGATTTCCTGGCCGCCGATCCGTACACGGCCGGAGATGCCGTGATATTTGCTGTCTGGCGCGAGCTGGGCACCGTGGATACGGGCCAGCTCGGCGACAAAGTCGGCCCCGGCATTGTGCCGCGTCCGGTCGTATTCGGGGCCTGGGTTACCCAGGCCCACGATTAACTGGATAGGCGTGTCCGGAGCCTTGCTCAAGGTACTGTTACCTTAAAAGTTGCCGACGGAATTACTCGCCGGACTCTTCGCCTTCCGCTGCAGCAGCTTCGATAGCGCCACGCGGTTTGTGCACGGAGGCAACTACCAGGTCGTGGTCAGCACCGTGGGACAGGTCTACAGACTCAACGCCAGCCGGCAGTTTGATGTCGGAGATGTGGATGTTGCCGTCCATTTCCAGGTTGGCCAGGTCCACTTCGATGAACTCGGGCAGCTTGGCAGCCGGGGCAGAAACTTCCAGCTCGGTCAGGGTGTGGGAAACGATGCCGCCGGCTTTAACGCCTTTGCACTTGTCTTCGTTCAGGAAGTGAACAGGCACTTTCACGTGAACTTTGGTGTCAGCGGAAACGCGCTGGAAGTCAATGTGCAGCAGGATGGCTTTGGCCGGGTGACGCTGCAGGTCGCGCAGGATCACGGTCTCTTCCTTGCCGTCTACGTTCAGGGTCAGAACGGAGGAGAAAACAGCTTCGTTTTCCAGAGCCTTGAACATGTCTTTCTGCAGCAGGGCGATGTTTTGCGGCTCGGCGTTGCCACCGTAAACGATGGCCGGAACTTTGGATTCCTCACGACGCAGGCGGCGGCTCGCACCTTTCCCTTCGTCGTTGCGGACGTTGGCGTTCAATTTGAATTCAGACATGGGGTAAACCTCGGGTTGTCTGTCCAGAAGGACCTGCGACCGGAACCTTCTGGGATTGCTATAAGATGGGCGAAATCTATTGATAGGCCCAATAGTAAACGCCCGGCAGTGCCGGGCGGGCGCGTATTCTAAGGGGAAGCGCTGGGGATTGCCAGCGCTAAAGGCGGCTGCCTGGGTCGTGGGGACTCAATATTAGGAGCGGAACATCGCGGACAGGGACTCTTCATTGCTGATGCGGCGCATGGATTCGGCCAGCATGGCAGACAGGGTCAGCTGGCGAATTTTCGGCGCCTGTTCCATCTTGTTGCCCAGCGGAATGGAGTCGGTGACTACCAGCTCGTCGAGAACGGAGTTGTTCAGGTTTTCGATTGCCTTGCCGGAGAGTACGGGGTGGGTACAGTAAGCCACGACTTTCATGGCACCGTGCTCTTTCAGGGCGTTGGCCGCATTGCACAGAGTGCCGGCGGTATCCACCATGTCGTCCACCAGCAGGCAGGTGCGGCCATTGATCTCACCGATGATGTTCATCACTTCGGCCACATTGGCCGCCGGGCGGCGCTTATCGATGATCGCCAGGTCGCAATCCAGGCTCTTCGCCACCGCGCGCGCGCGCACCACGCCGCCGATATCCGGGGATACCACTACCAGGTTTTCATACTTCTGGCGCTCGATATCGTCGAGCAGTACGGAGGAGCCGTAGACGTTGTCCACAGGTACATCAAAGAAGCCCTGAATCTGCTCTGCGTGCAGGTCAACGGTCAGAACGCGGTCGATACCCACGCTCACCATCATGTCGGCAACCACCTTGGCGGAAATCGGTACCCGCTGAGAGCGCACGCGGCGATCCTGGCGGGCGTAGCCGAAGTAGGGCACCACGGCGGTGATGCGGCCGGCGGAGGCGCGGCGCAGAGCGTCAACCAGCAGGATCAGCTCCATCAGGTTGCGGTTGGTGGGCTGGCAGGTGGACTGCACCACGAACACATCGCGGCCGCGCACGTTGTCGGTGATCTCAACTGCGATCTCGCCGTCGGAGAAGCGCTTGACCACCGCTTCTCCCAGCGGTATCGCCATATGGTCAACAATCTTTTGTGCCAGTTCCGGGTTTGCGTTGCCGGTGAAGACCATTAAGTCAGCCACTGCGAGTACCTTTTTCGTTGGTAGTAGAAGATAGTAGTGAAATTCAGGTGAGTTGCGGAGCGAGAACTGCTTGCAGGATAGTGTGATGCCGTTTCATTGGGCGACCATTGGATGCAAGTGTGTGGTGAGGGCTTACGCCTGAAGTTATCTCGGAAGGTGCCGAGCGCTCCGATAGCGGGCCAGGGAGGGGCCCGCCCGCAAATCAGCTTGCTGATTTGTCGGGGGCTTAACGCGGACATGCGCCGCGGTAAGCGTCTTTTCAGCAATTCAGGGATGAATTGTTGAAAACTTAAAGAGTGGCAGGGGCGGAAGGATTCGAACCTTCGCATGACGGGATCAAAACCCGCTGCCTTACCGCTTGGCTACGCCCCTGCAATGCTGCAGTTAATCCGTCTGGATCGATACTGCAAATTTCGCGAGTTGCCGGTATGTGGGTGAGATGTTCACTCCCTCGGCAACAAAGCCTCTCAGGCCCGCGGGCCGCTCGGCAAACACTTTTTGTGCTGCTGCTTCCGATTCGAAACCGGCAAATACACAGGCGCCGGTCCCCGTCAGAAATGCTCGCCCGTGCTGTGCAAGCCACTCTCTGGCAAGGCACACCTCCGGGTAGAGGCTCTCGACCAGTGGCTGAAAATCGTTGCCCGAATATTCATCGAGCCATTGTGCGTCCAGCCGCCTGTCGCGAAGGGCCGCTAATGTAATTGCGGCGGAATCTCTTGTCAAACGCGGATCGGAAAATAATTTTGCGGTGCTCACGTGGCAGTCGGGAACCAGTACCAGATACCAGCGGGGCTCGATGGAAACGGGGGTCAGGTGCTCGCCAACGCCTTCGGCAAACGCGGAGTGGCCGCGTACGAACACCGGCACATCGGCACCCAGTTGCCGGCCGAGCTCGGCGAGGGCATCGGTGTCTAACCCGCACTGCCAGAGAGCATTCAATCCGAGCAGGGTCGTCGCTGCGTCGCTGCTGCCACCACCCACGCCACCGCCCGCGGGTAGAATTTTATTGACAGAAATTCTTGCGCCCAGGGTTTCGTTGCCACAGGTCTGTTTGATCAGCTGTGCCGCGCGGTAAATAAGGTTGTGCTGCGGGGCGACATCCACACCGGGACAGTCCAGTTCGATGGTGTCGCTGTCCGTGGTGATAAAGGTCAGGGTATCGCCGTAGTCCAGCAGCTGAAATACCGTCTGCAGCTCGTGATATCCGTCGGTCCGGCGGCCGAGGATTCGCAACATCAGGTTGAGTTTGGCGGGAGCGGTGAGGGTTAGAGTTGCGGCTGGGGCGAGGGCGTTCATGGTATCGGTGGCGGGCGTCGGGCTGCGAAAACGGGCGGCTATAGTAGCAGCCGCCCGAGTTGGCGAATACCGAAGCGGGCGTCCGGCAGGGTGCTAAATCGAGACGTGCCTTATTTGGGCTCCCACTCCTTGATGACCATGGTGACGCTCACCGGTCCCGCCGCCTGGTTAGTGGCCGCCTTGATACGGGTGGGTAGCTGGTATGCCCCCACCGCCTGGTAGCCGCTGAACTCCAGCTGCCATCCGGCCTGTTGCAATCTCTGCAATTGCCCCTGGGCATTTCTCTGTTCGCCGCTTACCGCGCCAGGGGCAACAAGTCCGCGCACCCAGTAGAACATTTCCGATACCGGCAGCGGCCAGCCCATGATCTCTTCCGTCAATTGCGCGGGGTTGGAGGCGATTACCGCGGGATCGCTACCGCGCTGCAGGCTGACCCCACTGGGTGAACCACTGATCATTGTGGCTCCGGCGCCCAATGGGCCACTGAGATGGATGCGGTAGTTGCCACTGGCCTGCTGCCAAGTGAGATTGGCGCTGCCGTTTTCCTTCGGAGAGCGGACACCGAGTTTGCCTCTGACTTCCCACCGCTGTAGTGCGGCGGCGGACTGCGCCTGTGAAGTTTGTGCCGGCGGTTGCTGTGGTTGTGGTTTCTGGGAGCTGCAGGCCGCGACTGTCAGCAACAGCAGTGCGGCCAGAAATTTTTGTGTGAAATGATGCAGTGATGACAATCGGGGCAGAGAGAGAACTTCAGCTTTCCGTAACATGCTGTTCCAGTCTTTGTTGATCCTGCAGCCGTTGCATGGCCTCTGGAATGAGTTTGCTTTCCGGGTTCAATTGCAATCCCTGCTCCCAAACCTGCATCGCTTGCTGGCGCTCGCCCAGTGCCCACAGGGCTTCACCCAGGTGTGCGGCGATCTCATGATCCTGTAGCAGCGTCAGCGCCCGTTGCAGGTATTTCACCGCTTCACTGTGATTGCCGAGGCGGTGGTGGGCCCAGCCCATACTGTCGATGATGGCGGGATCGTCTGGTTTCAGATCCAGCGCCTTGGTGATCAGTACCATCGCTTCGTTGAGGCGGTCGTCGTAGGACAGCAGCTTGTAACCCAACGTATTCAGCAGGTTCGCATTATCCGGGTCGCGGGACAACAGTTTGCGCAAACTCAGTTCAAAGTTTGCGATATCGCCCAGTTGCTCGCTGGTCATGGCATGGGCGTATATCAGGCGGTTGCTGTCGTCGTTGGTTTTAATGGCGTTTGCCAGCAGGGATTGCGCCTCTTTGAGGTGTCCGTGTTTGCTCAGGAGTTCTGTCTGCAGCAGATAAAACTGCTCCTGTTGTCCGGGATGGCGCTGGCGCAATTCTTCAAACCACTGTTGGGTTTCTGCGAGATTGCCGTTGGCGGTGAGTAATTCCGTACCGTGGGTGATTGCCTGCACGTAGTCACTGCCCGGGCGCACCATGCGGTAGTGAGTGACCGCCTGTTTTATATCACCGCCCTGTTCGGCAATGCCGGCCAGATAAAAGTGCGCGGCGGATTCGTGTTCCTCCATCGCCAGCAGTTTTTCCAGCAGTGGCTTGGCCTTGTCGAATTGTTTGGTTTCGTACTGGATCAGCGCTAGAGACAGCAGCAGGTTGCCGTCGTTGGGGCGCTGTTTTACCAGTTCGATAAATTGCTGTTGTGCGAGTTCCAGGTCATCGCGAATCAGCAGGCGCGCATACTGCAGGCGCAGGCGGCTCTCTTTCGGATACAGGCTGACGAGATTTTCCAGCAGCTTGCGCGCTTCATTTTCGCGCCCCATGTCGATCAGGATATGGGATTCCAGCAGTGGGGCATCCAGCAGTGCCGGGTCCTGCTCCTGCACCACGCGAGTGATGCGCAGGGCTTCTTCTGGCTTTTTGTTGGCGCGCAGCACCATGGCGAGCGCCAGGGATACTTCCTGATTGTCAGGGAATTTCTGTGACAGGCGCTGGAACTCGGGTAGCACCTTGGCCGCCAGCTCCTCGTTGTCGACCACAGTGGCGGCGACGGACTGCAGCGGTGCATCACCGCCGAGCTCCAGCGCCCGCTCCGCATGGTGCATGGCGCTGTCCAGCTCGCCCGCCAGGGTCAGCTCGGCGGTGGCGGCGAGCTGCGCTTCCGCATTGTCCGGTTCCAGTTCTACCCACAGCTGAGCGGAGCGCAGTGCGGCGCGGCGGGCGTTCAGAAAGCGGGCGATGCGGGTGGCGCGGGCGGCGACGCCGGCGTCCTTGGTACGCTCTGCCTGAAAGTAGTAATTGGCCAGCGCCAGATCATACTGCTCGCGGTTCCCGGCCATTTCCGCCACCAGCAGGGTGTAAAAGGTTTCGATGGGGAAGGGTTTGAGCTTTTCCTTTTTATCGGGCGGTGCCTCTGCAGGGGGTGCGTTTACCACGCTTCCACTTTGCTCTTGGTCTGTGCTCTCACCATCACCGGGATTGGCGCCGCCCTGATCGTCACTACTCTGGTTGGCATTGCCCTCGTAGCCCGCAGGGGCGGCGATCGGACCCTGCGCGCCCGGTTGCTGGGGCTGCTGACTGCAGGCACACAACACCGCCACCGAGATCGCCGCCGCCAGTAACTGGCTGCGCCGCTGTAGTGGTTGCGATCGTGCAGGCCAGATCGACCGGGCAGTCCCGTTGTTAGTGACGGGAACTCTCGCGGTGGATGAGGGGGCAAGCCGGGGGGCGAAGAGAGACGCAAAGAAAAGCTGCATAGAAACGTGTCCGTACGTTCGCGCCGACCATCTGCCAACCATGGCTTAGTTAACCGCGGCGGGGCAGTGCCGCGGGGCGAGGGCAAGACAGCGCTGCTGCCTGCACATCCGGGTGATGGGGCGTCTGTTGGCGTATTTTTCCGGGTTATCGCCGTATAATTCTAGTTCTCAATTTGGTACCCGTTGGCCGCCAATGGGCCCCAGCGGCAAAGTAAGCACCTATTTAAACCCCGCCAATCCCCGGGAATCCGCGGAGTGGGGCGCGATTTTCACTCTGGACCGCTGCGGTACCGGCTGCAATGCCCGGTACACCCGGCGGAGCTGGCTATCAGGGGGATAGGGGGATACCGCTTGCACAGGGCCCGGCAGGCCCGGACAATATGCGGCCATTTCAGCCAGCGGCGGGGCAGTTGTCCGCCGCAGAGGGGTCGCCCTAGGGTGTCCCAGGAACGACGAGAACCCGCAAAGAGAGCCTATGCCAATTATTGCCCTGGGAATAAATCACGACAGCGCGCCGGTCGCCGTGCGCGAGCGGGTGGCGTTCGCCCCTGAAGTGATGCCCAGTGCCCTGGCGGAGGCCCGCACCGCCCTTGAGTGCCGCGAGCTGGCCATCCTCTCCACCTGCAACCGCACTGAGATTTACGGTGAAGTGGCGCCGGAGCTGTTGCTGGCGTGGATCTCCGACTACCACGGTGTGCCGCTGGATCAGCTGTCCGGTTGCCACTACCAATTTTCCGACGAACAGGCGATCCGCCACATGATGCGGGTGGCCTGTGGGCTCGACTCGCTGGTTCTCGGTGAACCGCAGATTCTCGGGCAGATGAAATCCGCCTATGCGGTGGCACGGGAGTCCGGCAGTGTCGGCTCCACCCTGCACAACGTTTTCCAGCAGGTGTTCTCGGTGGCGAAAAAGGTGCGCACCGAAACCGCCATCGGCGAAAACCCGGTGTCCGTAGCCTATGCCGCAGTGTCGCTGGCGTCGCGGATCTTTACCGATCTCGGCCAGCAGACTGCACTGCTGATCGGCGCCGGGGAAACCATCGAACTGGTGGCCCGGCATCTGCTGGACAAGGGCGTCAAGAAACTGATTGTCGCCAACCGCACCCTGAGCCGCGCCCAGTCGCTGGCGGAAAACTTTGGCGCCGAGGCGATCCTGCTGGCAGATATTCCCGAGTACCTGCCGCGGGCGGACATTGTCATCAGCTCCACCGCCAGCCAGTTGCCAATCCTCGGCAAGGGCGCGGTGGAAACCGCGCTCAAGCAGCGCCGTCACCGTCCCATGTTTATGGTGGACATCGCAGTACCGCGGGATATCGAGGCGCAGGTGGCCCAGCTCGACGACGTGTACCTCTATACGGTCGACGATCTGCGCGGCGTGATCGACGAGGGGCGGCGGCTGCGTGAGCAGGCCGCCGAGGCCGCACACCATATCGTCGATGCCGCGGCACAGACATTTATGCGCGAGCAGCGCAGCCTGCAGGCGGTGGACTCCATCCGCAGCTATCGCCAGCAGGCGCAGGCGGTGAGCAAGGACGAACTTGAAAAAGCGCTGATCCAGCTGCGCGCCGGCGGCGATCCGGAACAGTTGCTGGAGCAGATGGCGCGCACCCTCACCAACAAACTGATCCACGCGCCCACCGTGGCCCTGCGCCAGGCCACCGCCGATGGCGACTTGGAGCGGCTGCGTATCGCGCGGGAAATCATCGGTCTGCAGCCGCAAGACACCGGCCAGGACGTGCACAATTCGGCCACAGCGCCGGAGAAGAAGAATCTCAAGTAATGAAAGCTTCGGTACAACAGAAACTCGACCACCTCGTTGAACGCCACGAGGAGGTCTCCGCCCTGTTGGGGGATGCGGAAACCATCAGCGACCAGGACAAATTCCGCGACCTGTCGCGGGAGTACGCCGAGCTCGAGGAGGTGGTGAAGTGCTACCAGCGCTTCAAAACCCTGCAGGACGACATGGCCGCTGCGCGGGAAATGCTCGACGATAGTGACGCAGAATTGCGCCAGATGGCCCAGGAGGAACTGCGCGAAGCGGAAGCCCAGCTGGAGCCGCTGGAAAAGGAGCTGCAGACCCTGCTGCTGCCGCGCGACCCCAACGACCGCAAGAACGTCTATCTGGAAATCCGCGCCGGCACCGGCGGCGACGAAGCCGCGATTTTCTCGGGTGACCTGTTCCGCATGTACTCGCGCTACGGCGAGAAGCAGGGCTGGCGCATCGAAGTGATCAGCGAAAATCCCGGCGAGCACGGCGGCTACAAGGAAATCATCACCCGCGTGGTGGGCGAGGATGTTTACGCGCGCCTCAAATTCGAATCCGGCGCGCACCGTGTGCAGCGGGTACCTGAGACCGAGTCCCAGGGGCGTATCCATACCTCAGCGTGTACCGTGGCGGTCATGCCCGAGCCGGATGAGCGCGACGCTATCGAGATCAGCAAGGCAGATCTGCGGGTCGATACCTACCGCGCCTCCGGCGCTGGTGGTCAGCACGTGAACAAGACCGATTCCGCGGTGCGCCTCACTCATATTCCCACCGGCATTGTGGTGGAATGCCAGGACGAGCGCTCCCAGCACAAGAACCGCGCCAAAGCCATGGCACTGCTGCAGGCCAAGCTGAACAGTGCCCAGGAATCCGCCGCCGCCCAGGAGATTTCCGACGCGCGCCGCAACCTGGTGGGCAGCGGCGACCGCTCCGAGCGCATCCGCACTTACAATTTCCCCCAGGGGCGTCTTACCGATCACCGTATCGGTCTCACCCTGTACAAGCTGGATGAGGTGATGCAGGGCTCACTGGACGAGGTTATCGGCGCACTCCGCACCGAGTACCAGGCGGACCAGCTGGCAGCACTGGGGCAGCACTGAACTCATGGCCACGGTTAAGGAAAACCTGTTGCGGGCAGTGGAACTGACGGAAAGCGACAGCCCGCGGCTGGACCTGGAGGTGTTGCTCTGCCACCTTCTGGGCAAGTCCCGCGCCTGGCTCTACACTTGGCCCGAACACCCGCTCGATGAATCCCAGCAGGCGAGCTTCGAGCGCCTGCTGCAACGCCGTATCGCCGGCGAACCCGTGGCCCACCTCACCGGTAGCCGGGAGTTCTGGTCACTGCCGCTCAAGGTCAATCGCTCAACCCTGATCCCGCGCCCGGACACCGAAGTGCTCGTAGAGAGCGTGCTGGCACTGTGCCCGCAGGAGCAATTGCGGGCGCTGGATCTCGGCACCGGCACCGGCGCCATTGCCCTGGCGCTCGCCAGTGAAAAGCCGCACTGGCAGATCGTCGCCGTCGACCGTATGCCGGCGGCGGTGGCACTGGCAGAGGAGAATCGCCAGCGCCTGGGTTTCACCAATGTGGAAATTCTGCAAAGCGACTGGTTTGATGCCCTGGACGGGCGCAACTTCGACGTGATTGTCAGCAATCCCCCGTATATCGACCCCAAGGATCCGCACCTGCGCGAAGGCGACGTGCGCTTCGAGCCGCTGTCAGCCCTGGTCGCGGACGAGGCCGGACTTGCGGACATCCGCCAGATCGCAGGCGCGGCGTGCGCGCACCTGGCGGATGGTGGCCTGCTGGTGGTGGAGCACGGCTGGGATCAGGGTAAGGCGGTGCGGCGGATTTTCTCCGAATGCGGCTATAGCGACATAGAGACCCGCCTTGACTATGCCGGGCGGGAACGTATCACCCTCGGGCGACATTAAAATCCCAGCACTCTGGTCGGGGAAGGAATCCATGCACGAGCACGCGCACCACCACCACGGTAGCAATCACCTGAAACCCCTGGTCTGGGGGCTCGTCATCACCTTCGCCTTTGCCCTGGTGGAAGCCGTCGGCGGCTGGATATCCGGCTCCCTTGCCCTGCTCGGCGATGCCGGGCATATGGTCACCGATTCCTTTTCCCTCGCCCTCGGTGCGGTGGCAGCGGCGCTGGCGCAGCGGCCGGCGAACCGCGAGCTGTCGTTTGGCTGGGGGCGGGCGGAAGTACTGGCGGCCGTGGTCAACGCGGTGCTGATGCTGCTGATCGTGATCGGTATCGGGATCGCCGCATTTCAGCGCCTGCGGGAGCCGCAGCCGGTGCAGGGTGGCATGGTGATGCTGATTGCCTTTATCGGCCTGCTGGTGAACGTCGCTGTGGCCTGGGTGCTGCATCGCGGCGAGCAGACCCTGAACATACGCGGCGCACTGCTGCACGTGATGGGGGATCTGCTGGGATCCGTGGCGGCACTCATAGCGGGCGCAGTGATCTATTTCACCGGCTGGACGCCCATAGATCCACTGCTGTCCGTGCTGATCTGCGTGCTGATCCTGTTTTCCAGCCTGAGGCTATTGCGGGATGCGGTGGACGTGTTGATGGAGCGTGTACCGCGGGAGTTGAGCCTGCCGGTGGTGGGCGAGACCATGGCGGCAGTGGATGGTGTGGAGTCCGTGCACGATCTGCATATCTGGCGTCTCGACAGCCGCAGTATTTCCCTGTCCGCGCACATTGTGGTGGATGATCTCATCGCCTGGCCGAAAGTGTTGGAGCGCCTGCGCGAGACCCTGCATCAGCGCTTCGACATCGACCACATCACCCTGCAGCCTGAACCGCTGCACTTCGATCCCACGCCGATTATTGACCGGGTGTCACCGCCCAAGTAGGCAGTGACGTAATCCGAACTTGGTGGGAGCGGCCGTTAGTCCTCGTCCCTTCCTTCATCGTTATCCAGCTTCTGCTGCGACTGCTCCGCAGGCTGTGCCGGTGGCGCCGGCGCGGGCTCCAGGATCGGTGCTGCCTCGGGCGCCTGTTCTGACACGACATCAGGTACGGGTTCCGCGGTCACTTCTTCCGGTGGGCTGATCTGCTCCTGGGGTGCCTGGATGCCGATGTGGTAGGCGGCGAAGCCCGGCTGTACCACCTGGTCCATCGCCATGCCCAGGATGCGCCCGTTGTACTGGGAGCGGATTTCCTTGCGCACATTGGTGATCGGGTTAGTGACGGTACCCAGCAGATCGCCCTTGCTCACCGTTTGCCCCAGCTGCACCTTGCTGAAAATGATGCCGCCGTTGGTGGCGCGCTGCCAGGTGGAGTTGTAATACACCGGTTCCGGCTCGCCCCACAGGCGGAACTTGTTCACCATGCCCAGCTGGTTCAGCAGGGTGCGGATGCCTTTCACGCTGTGGCTCACGGAGGGCTCGTCCAGCACCATCGGCGCGCCGGCCTCCAGGGTTACGGTGGGAATGCCCGCTTCCACCGCCTCGCGCCGCAGGGTGCCTTTGGCGCCCTTGCTATGCAGCACCACAGTGGAGCCAAAGCCCTTGGTCAGCTTTACCACCTTGGGGTCGGTGAGGTCGCCGCGCAGCTGTGGCAGGTTGGTGCGGTAGAAGGAACCGGTGTGCAGGTCGACGATGGCATTGCAGTGCACCACCACCTCGTTAAAAAACGAGCGCGCGATACGCGAGGCCGAGGAGCCGCGCTTGTCGCCGGGGAAGTGGCGGTTCAGATCGCGGCGATCGGTGAGATAGCGGGAGCCGCGGTGGAATCCCTGCAGATTCACGATCGGCACGCCGATCACCGCGCCTTTCAGGGTTTTCGGGTCCAGGTTGTACATCACCCGGCGCACGGTCTCGATACCGTTCAACTCGTCGCCGTGCAGTGCCGCGGTGAGGCACAGGGTGGGGCCGGGCTCGGCACCGTTGACCACCAGCACCGGGGTCGCGCTGTAGACCCCCTCGAAATGCTGGCTCGGCGACCAGGCCAGACGGGTAGAGGTGGCTGGCGGCACCTCAGCGCCGAGCAGCTGCAGCGGGCGGCCAACCGGGGCGGCGGGCTCGGTTGCCGCTGCCTCCGGCGCTGCGTCCTGGGCGGTTTCTGCGCTGGTTTGCGGGGCGGGCTCTGCCGCCGGCGCGCTCTCGGCCGCAGGTTCCGTGGTCGGGGGCGCCGCTATCTCCTGCTCGCTGACAGGCTTGTCCAGCTCGATACTTTTCGCCTGGGGCATGGCCGGCTTCTTGTCTTGCTCGGCCTTATCCTCGCCCTGGGCCACGTTGGCATCGGTGCTCAACTGCGCGGCGGAAACAGGCTCGTCGGCCGCGGCAGGCTCCGCTATCGCTTCCAATGCTGTGGATTCTTCTGCGCTCACGGCAGCGGAGTACATCGTGGAAAGGCTGGCGAGGGAAACAAACAGGGAGAGGCTCAGAGAGCGGCGGCGCATGAAATACTCCAGTGCGAGAAATTCAGTAGATTCTGGTGTCAGGGAATGAGAGCGCGAGTATAGCCAAAGGGTTCCGGGAGAATTGCGCGAAATTTGGCGAATCCAGCATTCTGTGACCGATCACCGGGCCTGCGCGGCAGGCCGGTGACCATGCTCACCCGGCTGCGGGGTGCTTGTCCAGTTGCCGCCCGCAGGTGCGCCACAGTCGCAACAGCAGGAGCAGCGCGGCGGTGCCGAGACCGATACAGATACCGACCCAGTAGCCATACACCCCCCAGAAGTGCTCGCCAATCCACCAGGCGCTGGCGAGCCCCACTACCCAGTAGGAAAACAGCTGCAGATACATTGGCACCCGGGTGTCGCGGTAGCCGCGCAGTGCACCGGCGGCCATTGCCTGGGTCACATCCACCAGCTGGAAGGCCGCAGCGAGCAACAGCAGGTTTCGCGCCACCGCTATGATGTCGGGGTTGCTGGTGTAAGCGAGTACCAACAGATCCCGCAGGCTGATCAGTACGACACCGGTGAACAGCGCGTACACCAGGCCGCTGCCGATACCCACGGTACTGACAAAGCGCGCGCGCTTGGGGCGATTCTGCCCCAGGACCTGTGCGGTACGGATACTCACCGCTTGCGCCAGCGCCAGCGCCACAAGGTAGAAAATGGAACCGATACTGAGGCCGATCTGGTGCGCGGCAACGATGGTGGCGCCGTAGGCTGCCAGCAGCAGGGTAAGACTGGCAAAGAAGGTGACCTCACTGGCCGCGCCAATGCAGATCGGCATGCCCACTGCCAGCAGGTGCTTCAGGGTCGGCCAGTGCGGGCGCGGTGGCAGCAGTTTAAGGTCGAGTGCCCGATAGGCTCTATCCTGGCCCGCGTGCCAGTAAAGCGCGATGGCGATGCACCAGCACACGATACTGGTGGCGAATCCGCAGCCGGCACCGCCCATGGCGGGAATGGGGCCCCAGCCGAACACAAACAGGATATCCAGCGGGATGTTGAGCACCGCGGCGGCGAGATAAATCCGCATCACCGGGCGCACCTGGGCCATGCCCTCGCAGTAACCACGCAGCGCACTGCCGAACGCAAACGGCAGGGTACCGATGGCCAGCGCCTGCAGGTACTGCACCATCACCCGGCGCACCGGCTCCTCGGTCTGGATCCACTGGCTCCACAGGGGCGCGGCCAGCAGCGCGGCCGCCACCAGCAGCCCGCCAACCAGGGCAATCCACACCGACTGGCGCATCTGCTGCGCGCAGCCCGCTTCATCCCGCGCGCCGCGCAAATTCGCCACCACGGGGGAGACTGCCGCCAACATGCCGATCAGGGTTACCGCGCACACCGCCCAGATACTGGAGCCGAGTGCGAGTCCGGCGAGGTTCACCTCCCCGGACTGGCCGGCGACGATGGTATCGGTAACCCCCATGCTCACCACTGCCAGGTTGCTGACCACCAGCGGCCCGCCGAGTTTGGTGAGATGTCGCAGCTCGGTGGCTGTGGCGCGTTTGTAGAGCTTTGGCATTGAGGGTCTATACAGCTGGCTAAACTGGTCTGGAGCGGGGCCGGCTAGGTTGCAGGCTTCGATTCCGGGTCAGTCGGATGGCGGGGGCAGCGGGTGCGTGCATTCTTGGGAGCGGATTATGGAGGGCACAGACAGCGGGTTCAATCGCATTTACCGGAGTTTCCTGCGGATTCTGCGGCCGTTCGACGGGCTGGGGCTGCTGGGCTTGCGGTTGTTCCTGGGGCCAATTTTTATCCTCTCCGGGCTGCACAAGCTCGAGGGTATCGAGCAGGTGGCGACGTGGTTTGGCAACCCGGACTGGGGGCTCGGACTGCCGGCGCCGCACCTGCTGGCGTGGCTCGCGGCACTGACGGAATTTCTCGGCGGTATCGCACTGGTGCTGGGACTGGGGGTGCGGCTAGCGGCCATTCCGCTGCTCGTCACCATGGCGGTGGCGGCAGTGACAGCGCACTGGCAGTACGGCTGGCACGCTCTGCCCGAGCAGACCCTGACCATGCCGTGGGAGTGGCGCCGGGACCTGATTGCAGCGGCGATCGAGCGCCGCGACAAGGCGGTGGAAATCCTCAGGGCGCACGGCGATTATCCCTGGCTCACTGAGGCTGGCCATTACACCATACTCAAGAACGGTATCGAGTTTGCGGCTACTTACTTCATCATGCTGCTGGCGCTGCTATTTGGTGGTGGCGGGCGCTACGTGAGCCTGGATTACTGGATTGCCCGCCGGCGTGGTATCGGGCTGGATTGAGCGCCAAAGACGCCGCTACCTCTCTTTCGGCATATAGATGATATACTCGCCGATTATTTAACCCATGCTGGCCGGGGAGCGCTTCTGGCCCCGCCGGCACGCAGGTCCGCACCCGGTGGACCTGCGCACACTTGAGCGAGCAATCCGTTGATAGGTAAGTTTTTCCGTCGTTCCACAGACAAGTCTCAACCAGCG
>NZ_DATCMV010000081.1:0-2358 GCF_036563125.1 Microbulbifer sp. | reverse complement strand
GGCGGGTACTGATCAGTTACCCGATGCGCCACGACCCGCCGCTGGAGCAGCTCCGCCTGGAGTGCCTGCAAATCGAAGAAGAAGAGTTCACCGGCAAGCCGCCCTATCTGTTTACCGAGGCCGGCCTGCAACAACTGCGGGATGTGCGCGAGCGATTGCTGGCGCTGCCACCGCAGGATGAAACTGAATAATTTCCATAAATATCCAAAGCGCTGTAACTGGAGAAGTCATGTTAAAGCCACTGATGAATTTTACCGGGGGGCTGGCAGCCGCACTGCTAGTGATGTCGGCACAGGCTACAGCCCTGAAGCAGGAAGATATCTCCGTGGCGGAAGTGCTGCGGGATCGCGCGCTGGAATCCTCCGATGCCTACAGCCACGTAGAATCCCTCACTGTGGAAGTTGGCCCGCGTCGCGCCGGCACCAAGGGTGACGAGCGCGCAGTAGCGTGGGCGCAACAAAAAATGAAAGATCTGGGGTTTGACCGTGTTTACACCGAACAGATCGACGTCAAGCGCTGGGCCCGTGGCCACGCCCACGCGGAAGTGACCGCACCTTTCCCGCAACCGCTGGTAGTTACTTCCCTCGGTTACGGTGCGTCTACACCGGAAGGCGGTCTCACTGCGGAAATCGTCGAATTTGCCGATGTGGACGCGCTGATGAAAGCACCGGCGCGCAAGGTTAAGGGCAAGATCGCGTTCATCAACAAGCGCATGGAGCGCGCTCGCACCGGTGAGGGCTACGGCCCGGCAGCGGCCGGCCGCAGCAAGGGGATGCGCGCGGCGGCAGAGAAGGGTGCAGCGGCTCTGTTGCTGCGCTCCGTGGGTACCGACTCAGACCGCTTCGCCCACACCGGCATGATGTCTGTAGACGGCGTGGAAAACCCGGTTCCCGCACTGGCGCTGTCCGCACCGGATGCCAACCTGCTGGAGGCCATGCTGAAGCGCGGCAAGCCGGTGCAGGTGAAACTGAGCGTGCACAACGAAGCGCTGGCGGATGGCCCGTCCTTCAATGTGATTGGCGAAGTGCTCGGCCGTGAGAAGCCCGAGGAAGTGGTGATTATCGGTGCGCACCTGGACAGCTGGGACGAAGGCACCGGCGCGCTGGACGATGGCGCTGGCGTGGCCGTGGTAATGGAAACCGGGCGCCTGATTGCCGAGTTACCCCAGCGTCCTCGCCGCACCCTGCGGGTGGTACTGTTCGGCGCCGAGGAAATCGGCCTTGTGGGTGCCAAGCAGTACGTCGAAGCCCATGCCAACGACCTGGAAAAAATTGTGATGGTTTCCGAGTCCGATTTCGGCGCCGGCAAAATCTGGCGCTTCGACACCCGTATCCCCGAGAGCAAGTTCGCCATCGCCGACCAGATGATGCAGTTGCTGGCGCCGCTCGGCATCAAGCGCGGTGACAACAAGGCGTCCGGAGGCCCGGATGGCAGTGTATTCGTGGCACAGGGCGTGCCGGCGATGACCCTGCACCAGGACGGTACCGATTACTTCGACTACCACCACACGCCCAACGACACCCTGGACAAGGTCGACCCGGAAAACCTCAAGCAGAATGTGGCGGCCTGGGTGGTGATGTCTTTCCTGGCGACGGAAATGGAAGGCGATTTGGGTCGCGTGTCCACTGAGCATTGATCCACGACTATTATAAAACCCTTAAAACCCCGCATTTTGCGGGGTTTTTTGTTACCTGTGGCTAAATTGACTTTGCTTCCTCGGCTCGTCATGCTGCGGGCAATTTCCACTCTGCTTATACAACTTCTAACGTCAAGGATTGCACAATGGCCAATATCACCCTGAAAGGTAACCCCATCACCACCGTTGGCGACTTGCCTGCGGTAGGCAGCCAGGCGCCGGTGTTCACTCTGGTGCAGGGCGATCTGTCCGAACTCAATCTGTCGGATCTTGCCGGCAAGCGCGTGGTACTGAATATCTTTCCGTCGGTGGATACCCCCACCTGCGCCATGTCCGTACGCACGTTCAATGAAAAGGTCGCTTCCCTGGAGAACACCGTGGTGGTCTGTGTATCTGCGGACCTGCCCTTTGCCATGACCCGCTTCTGTGGCGCGGAAGGTATTGCCAATGTGAAGCTCGGCTCTACATTCCGCTCCAGTTTTGGGGACGATTACGGGGTGGCGTTTGAAACCGGCCCACTGAAAGGCCTGCTGTCCCGTGCGGTAGTGGTGATCGACGAAACTGGCAAGGTTGCCTATACCGAGCAGGTGGCGGAAGTTGCCAGCGAGCCGGATTACGAGGCGGCGTTGGCGGCGCTCTGATCCCCAGCGTTAGCGGACGCCAGTGCCGTCCGCTGTTCCCGATAAAACACCCCGCATCCAGCGGGGTGTTTTGGTTTTGGG
>NZ_DATCMV010000172.1:0-3703 GCF_036563125.1 Microbulbifer sp. | reverse complement strand
CGGCTCGGAGGCGGGCTCCAAGAAACGCTATGCGGGTCTGGTGGTAAAAGGGGGCGAGGAAAAGCTGGTATTCAAGGGCCTGGAAACGGTGCGCAGCGACTGGACGGCACTGGCCAAGCAGTTCCAGACCCAACTCTACGCTATGGTGTTCCACGGTGAAGATCCGTCCGACTATATTCGCGAGATGGTGGAGAAAACCCGGGCAGGAGAGATGGACGAGCAGCTGGTGTATCGCAAGCGGCTCCGGCGCAAGCTGGAGCAATACGTAAAAAACGTGCCGCCCCAAGTGCGCGCCGCGCGCCTGGCCGATGAATACCGCCGCCAGCAAGGGCTGGAACCCCGCTATCAGAACAAAGGCTGGATTCGATACGTGATTACCCTCAATGGCCCGGAGCCAGTGGATTACCAGCAGTCACCGATCGATTACCAGCACTATATCGACAAGCAACTCAAGCCCGTGGCCGATGCCATATTGCCCTTCATCGACCTGGATTTTGACAGCCTGGTGGATGGCCAGCTGGGCCTGTTCGGCGTGAGCGATTGAGCATCGTCATGCATTCGAATTTTATTCTTATGGCTTAATTTGAACGGAGTGCCCGTTCTTCGCCAATCGCGCTGAGGCCCTGCCGAAAGGTGGTGACCTGGAAATCGGGGAAGCGCGACTTGAATTTGTCGGAGACGAAGATGTTATCCGCCTTGTAGCGGGGCAGGAGTTCAGCAGCGTCTCGCAGCGTTTTGTTGGCCAGACCAGCTAACCAGAGCTGCCAGCGTTTTAACACTGTGTAGTTCGCTTCCACACCAAAAATCTCTGCGGCAAGTTCGATGAACTGGCGGTAAGTCAGTCGGTTGTCGTCGCAGGGCAGATGCCAGGTCTGCCCGTAGGCATCGGGTGTGTTCCCGAGCAGGGCCATGGCGCGGCTGGCGTCCGGTGTGTAGATCAGCGTGCGCAACACATCGTCACGCAGAAACACCTTCGCGGATTTCCCGGCTAACAGGTTCTCAATGACGGTTGCATTGGTGATGCTTTGCGTCTTTCCCGGGCCATAGAATTCCGGTGCCCGGCAAATCATTGCCTGCACACGGCCCTGCGCCATGGCATCAAGAAGCATCGTGGCGATTTCACCCCGGACCATACCTTTTGCTCCATTCGGTTCGAACGGAGAATCTTCGGTTTGCGGCTGGTCTGTCTGCGGATACATATAGGTGTTGTCGAAGTACACCAGCTTGGCATTATGCGCCGCGCAGGCATCAATCACATTGCGCATCAGGATGGGCCACTGTTCCACCCAGAGTTGGGTATCCATGGGTAGCCCGGCAGTCAGGTAGACAATCTCTGAGCCCTCGACGGCCCGCAGGGTCTGCTCAGCATCCAGTAAGTCTGCGCTGAGTAATTCATCTGTTTCATTAATTTTTTCAGGTCGACGGCTGACCAGGCGGATATCGCTGGTGAAGTCACGCTTCAAATGCAGGGCCAACTCACGCCCGATTTGTCCGCTTGCGCCCAGTATTGTTTGCATCTGTTATTACTCCTTAGTTCGCATAAGCCCAAACCGTGCCAAAACCCTGCGCGCGTTAGTTGCACAGTCCATATCTTCAGGCTTTGCCTCAATTTCTCCCAGAACCTCAAGCAGCTGCGCCTTGCTCTCGGCGAGCTTCTCCTGGATGTTCTCTATGTCTTGCACCTTCTGATGGAGAGCTTCAACCAGGGGAGCGTGGTCCCATTCCGCCAAATCTGAGGGCAGCAGCGTGCGCAGTTCGTCGAGGCTGAAGCCTGCCGCCTGGGCAGTTGCGATCAAGCCCAGCGCCGTTACGGCCTCGGGCGGGTAACTGCGGTAGCCGTTAGGTAGGCGTTCAACCTGGGTTAACAGACCAATCCGTTCATAGAAACGGATTCGAGAGGGAGTAAGCCCGGTGCGTTTTGCCAGTTCGCCGATGTTCATCTCTGTTTGGCCCTCAGCCAGTGCGGGGTGGACTATAACCTTAACGTTAAGTTTAAGGTCAACGGTCGCCGGGGGATGTTGTGGTCGGTCTGTGCTGGCCGCGCGTCCCATCCGCAATGTATCGGCCGGGTGCTAGAATGCCCGCCTATCTCGCTCATCACCGGAGAACAAACTAAATGAACACCGCCCCCGCATTCTATCCAATCGGTACTGCCGGCACGCCTTGGGGCGACGCGGAACGCGCCGAGTGGTTGTCGCGACAGACCCGTCACCGCAGCTACGAGTCTGAGGTGGTAAGCAAGATCGAGCCGCTGCGCGCGCGCTTCGACGTGGAGGAGTACGGCCGCCTGGAATATGGCGACGAGAGCTTTCCGCTGCTGGCGATCCGCAGCCGCGACTGGAATGACGACCTGCCGGTGGTGCTGGTGACGGGCGGTGTGCACGGCTATGAAACCAGCGGCGTACACGGTGCGCTGCAGTTCGTGGATCAGCATGCCGCGGATTACGCGGGACGTGTAAACCTGCTGGTTGCGCCCTGTGTCAGCCCCTGGGCCTACGAGCGCATCCACCGCTGGAACCCGAACGCCATCGACCCGAATCGCTCCTTCCGCGAAAACAGCCCGGCCGAGGAATCGGCGGCGCTGCTGCGATTGGTGGCACCCATCCGCGATCGTGCTGTGATGCATATCGACCTGCACGAGACCACCGATACCGATGAAACCGAGTTCCGCCCCGCACTGTGCGCCCGCGACGGCAAGCCGTTCGCGCCGGGTGGTATTCCCGATGGTTTCTATCTGGTGGATGACAGCGAGAACCCGCAGCCGGAATTCCAGCAGGCGGTGATCGCGGCGGTTGAGAAGGTTACCCACATCGCCCCCGCTGATGAAAAGGGCGAGATCATCGGCTCACCGGTGGTCGCCCCCGGCGTCATCGAATATGCGCTCACGCAGCTGGGTCTGTGCGCCAGTATCACCAACGCCCGCTACAAGACCACTACCGAGGTCTACCCGGACAGCCCCCGCGCCACACCTGAACAGTGCAATACCGCGCAGGCGGTGGCGGTGTGTGCGGCGATTGATTACGCATTGGCACACCAGTAGCGCCTGATGTCAGCGGCCTTTTGGCCGCTGCATATTCTTGTTAAGCGGTCCACTCAACGGCAAATTGATTTCAGTCACCATGCCGGTGTTGGATCGCTTTCGCGATTCGGTCGATGGTCGCCTGTTGAATCGTTTCATCGTCAGTGTTGATTGACGTATTAGATTCTGGCTCCGTTTTCATCGACCGTGGGGCAGGGCCTATAGGCTGCAAGCGGCCCTCCAACATCGTGCCCCATACTTCGACGTCTTTCAGCTTTTCCGGTGCAACCTCGTAGGGGCTTTGCATCAGAACGGTCAGGTTTGCGTCTTTGCCCACTTCGATCGAGCCGACCTGTTTCTCCATCTGGATTGAGTAAGCGGCATCGATGGTGATCGCTTTGAGCGCGTCATCAAGTGGCACCCGGTGCCGTGGCCCGGCTACTGGACCTTCCGCGGTATTGCGATTGACCGCCGCCCACACCAGCTGCATCGGTTTGGCCGGTGCCATCGGCATGTCGGAGTGGAAGGACAGCGAGCCGCCGTTTTTCAAGACGTCACCGTGCGGCACCATGTTGGCCGCTCGTTCCGGTCCGATACCAAGCTTGGCGTAGCGTCCGGCGAGCGCGGTCACGTAGTAGGGGTTCGAGCTCACGATGCCGCCGAGCTCGATCCAGCGCTTCACCT
>NZ_DATCMV010000065.1:0-68491 GCF_036563125.1 Microbulbifer sp. | reverse complement strand
AACAAGGTGGGTCCGCTGGTGCCTGAGCCGATCCTGGTTCCGGTGAGCGAGGCTACCGGTATCCCGCTGAAGTTCCTCCATGGTGCGGGGGAAAGCCAGATCGTCGCACCGGACGGCACCGTATTGGCCTGTGCCTCCATGGACCAAGAGGAGGTGGTTTTTGCGGATATCGACCCGTCTGAGGCGGATGACAAGTGTCGCGCCGACGGTACCGATGTAATTGCCAGCCGCCGCCCGGAGCTTTACCGGGCGATTTCTGAGGATCCGGCAAACCAGCCTTATCCCCAGTGGAAGGGGGCTGCCGAGCTTGCCGCCGCGCTAGTGGACCCGTTGCTGGGCGGGCGGGAGGGCCTGCGTGAGGCCGCGTCCCTGGTGACCGAGGCCATCGCCGGCGGCGCCGCACTGGTCGCGGTACCGCCGCTGCTGGACGCTGACACCATCGTTACAGACCTGCCGGCGGCGCTGGATTTCGCCGGCGAAGTGGTGGAGACCCTGCGGCAGTGTTGTGGGACTGGGGGTTTCGTCGCCACTTCACTGCCAATGCGCGGTGAGGATGGTGAGCCCCGCTATTGCGCGCTGGTGATCGGTGCCGAGGGCGTGTTGCTGGCCCAGGCACAGGTGCACCGCAGTGTGCGCTTTGCGTGGTCCGCGCCAGTGGATGAATTCAAAACCCTGGAGCTGCCATTCGGCCGTGTTGCCGTGATGACATCCGACGACAGTATCTATCCCGAGAGCTTCCGTTTACTGGCGATGGCCGGGGTGGATACCGCGGTGGTACCGCTGGAACCCATGGAGGCGTGGGAGTTGCGTACCGGTTTGCTGGAACGCTCTGCGGAAAACCGTATTAACCTGCTCGCCGCCGCGATTGGCTCACCGCTGGGGCAGGGGTTTGCCACCGCGCTGCAGCGGGACTTTACCGTGCTGACGCCGTGGCAGGAGCGGCCCTTTGATGGCCTGCTGAGTCAGCCAGAGCTGTACCAGTTGCCCGCCGGAGAGAAATTGCTGGCGGTGACGCTTTACCCCGCGGCGGCCGAAAACAAAGAGGTCTCCCGCAATACCGATCTGGTAACCAATCGCCCGTGGAAATTGTGCGGTCCGATTACTGCGGTTTAACGCCGGGGTGCGCGGGGAGCTTGCTTCCCGCGCCATTGTTTCAATACCTATCCCGGTGAGTTTTTGGATGGTGCCTTATTGAGATTTATCAATGTGGTACCACCGCGACTTGCCGACAATCAGACTCAACAGAATAAATACGTCCGGAGTCCCCTATGAGCGCAGCATCACTGCCGCAGGCACTGGCACAGAAAACCCGCGACCGGGTTATTGAAAAACTCGGGCTCACCGAAATTCCCGGTGACGATGACGGTCCATACATGACCCTGGAAAGTCATGCGCCCATGGCGCAGGGCAAGGTGGGCGAAGTCCGCGTCTATTCCGGTGGTCCGCTGCAGCAGATGATCACCTGTACCATCGTGGTGCCGCAGATCGGTCTCGACTCCCACATGCTATTTGCATTTACCCCCGGTGAGAGCCCGGTGCCGCACTTCACTCTGGATTCCGTGGGCGCTGGCGGCCACTGGGCTTTCCACCTCGACCTGATTCCCCGTGTCGATCTCGGTGCAAACCTCGCCTACATGGATGAGGTCTTCACACCGTTGACGGACGCCTGCAAGGCGGGGCGTGCGATCGACGGTCTCAGTGAGGCGCAGCTCGATCCGCGTCAGCTGGCAGTGATGTCACCCTGGATGCTGGCACACCGGGCGACTGAAGCGGCATTTTCCAATATCGACACTACGGTCGATGCCTATTTGACGCACTGGTTCTCGCTGCTGGAAAAAGGTGTGAGCGAGACGGCCCTGGATGCTGTCGACAGCGCGCGTCTTGCCGAGCGCGATCGTCGCAATCGGGAAATTATTTTTGACCCTGCAGTAGACAAGGTCTGGAACCAGATCGGCGGCCTTATCGGTGCCGAAAACGGTGCCGCATTGCGCGCGCTGTTGAAAAACAATGTTTAAAAAAATCCGGGTCTCACAGGACTGGTGAATTTTTTTCGGTAATGGGTAGGGGATAGCGGGAAGGAGATGGCGATGAAGCTGACCGGTGAAATACTGCTCGAGGATATGAGTGAGGCGGAACGCGCCCGCGCGAAAGTGGTTGAATCTGTACTGCCCGCGGTGCGGGAAGCGGCGCGCGAGGTGGATGCCAGTGCCCAGTTTCATATGCCGCATGTGCGCCATTTCAGCGAGGCGGGACTGCTTGGTTTGATCATTCCCACCGAATACGGTGGGCTCGGCGGCGGCTTGCGGGATCTTGCGGCCGCTTGCTTTGCGCTCGGTTCTGCCTGCCCGTCCACCGCACTTGCGTTCTTTTTCCACTGCAGCGCCGCTTCGCGCGGGCTGCTGGCGATGGAAGCGCTGGAAGCCGGATTGTTCAACGACGAGGAAGCACCGGTGGTGCGGCGGTTTGCCGAGCGTGTGCTTTACGGCATGGGGCGTGACGGTTTCTGGTTTGCGAATTTTGCCAGCGAATCAGTGAAGTCGGAGAAGGCCGCGGTCACCATCAGCACCGAGGCGCGCAAGGTGGACGGCGGTTATCTGCTGAACGGTGTGAAATCCTTTGGTACCGGCACCGGTGTTGCGGACAAATACCTGGTAACCGCGAGCCTTGCCGGTTACGACACGGCAGAAGGGCTCTGCACCTTCTTTGTGGATCGCGATGGTGAAGGTGTGCGCCCGCGTGCACCCTGGGATGCGATTGGCATGCGCGGAACCAGTTCCGGCGGCATCGTGCTGGAAAACTATTTCGTGCCGGATGAACTGGCGCTGGCCATTCCTGGTGGCTTCACCCGCTGTATGCAGATGAGCCGAGGCAGTTTCGTGGGCAACCAGATGGCCGCGGTCTGTGGTTATGCCGGTGCCGCGCATACCGCCTACCAGAATGTGTTGCATCACCTGACCGAGAAAAAATTTGCCGACACCGGCAAGCCTATCGGCACCGCGCCTTATCAGCAGGAGCTGATTGGCAAAATGATGGTGGATCTGCAGACGTCACTCCTCTGGCTGCGTCGTCAGTTACAGCTGGAAACCAGCGAGCCCCCAATTGCCTCCAAGCACGAAGTGATCAAACAGTGGCGCCTGTGCAAGGGCGTGGTCGCGGAGTGTGGTTTCAGTATCGCCGCCAATGCGCTCAAGGCCAGCGGTACCTCCGGCACCATGGGTGACCCCGCACGTTTCCTGCGCGAACTGACCATGGGCATCGTGCAGGCATTTCCCGCCGAGCGCGGCCGTTTGATGGCGGCGCAGATGGAAGTGGAAGGCGCTGAGCAGAGCCTGTTTGGCGTTGCAGATAAAGCTGCGGAGAAAAGCCCAGCATCAACTGCAGAAAAAGAGCCGGGCTGAGCCAATATGGAAAATACAAAGATGCTGATCGGCGGCGACGCGGTATCTGCGGCAAGTGGTGCCACGTTTGAGGTTACCGCTCCGGCGAGCGGGGCGGTGCTGGGGCAGGTGCCGCGCGCCGGCGCCACCGATGTAGACCGTGCGGTAAGAGCCGCGGCTCGCGGCTTCGACGATTGGTATCGGTTGCGTCCGGCGGAACGGGAAGCAGCGCTATTGCGAGCAGCAGAGCTGGTAGCCAGGGAAGGGCACGAGCGTTTTCTGGATACCCTGATCGACGAAAGCGGCTCCACCGTTACCAAGGCGCGCGGCGAGATCGCCTATACCGTAGATCTTTTGCGCACCGCTGCTGGCGAGGCGCGCCGGCTGTATGGGGAGACATTTCCCAACGATGACCCGCGCCGCATTTCCATGGTTATCCGCGAGCCACTTGGCGTGGTTGCGGTGGTCTCTCCTTACAACGCACCGCTGTCACTGCTTACAAAAATGTGTGCCTTTCCGCTGGCCGCCGGCAACAGCCTGGTGATCAAGCCTTCGGAAGAAACTCCGCTGACGGCGCTGGCATTCGGCCGTTTACTGCTGGATGCCGGTGTGCCTCCGGCGGCGGTGAGTGTGGTCACCGGATTCGGTGCCGAGTGCGGCGCGGAGCTGATCAATCACCCCGGCGTGCGCTGTATTGCGCTCACCGGTTCCACCAATACCGGTATCGCAGTGGGGCAGTCGGCGTTGGGCCGTATGCGCCGCATGCAGCTGGAGCTCGGCGGCAAGAGTGCACTGCTGGTGTTGCGGGACGCGGATCCACAACAGGCCGCGAAGATCGCCGCCCAGGGCATATTTACCCACGCCGGCCAGATCTGTATGGCGAACTCGCGCATTGTGGTCGAGCGGGAAATTTACCAGCCGTTTATTGCCGCGCTGAAGGCGGAGGCGGAGTCCCTTTATCTCGGTGATCTGCGCGATGAGCGCACCGTCTACGGCCCGCTGATCAATGCACGCGCGGTAGAAAAAGTACTGGAACACGTGCGCGAGGCGGTTGCCGGGGGCGCAGAGCTGCTCACCGGAGGTGAGTTGCAGCAGGGTTTGGTGGTAAAGCCGACCGTATTGCTGGAGCCGCCCCGTACCTGTAGCGCCTGGCGCGAGGAAAGCTTCGGCCCGGTGACCAGTGTTGTGGCGGCCGACGATCTCGAGCAGGCCATCGAACTTGCTAACGACAGCGAATACGGTCTCTCCGCGGCAGTGCTGACCCACAACTTGCAGTGGGGGTTGCACGCGGCCCGGCGCATCGCGTCCGGTGCGGTGCACATCGGCATGCACGCGTTTCAGAGTAACGCGCTGGCGCCCATTGGCGGCGTAGGGCTGTCGGGCGTTGGCCGCAGTGGCGGCCATTACAGTACCGAGGAATTTACCGAGGTGAAGTGGATCAGCGCCGACGTCGGGAGCCTGCCGCGGTGAGTGAGCCGGGACAACACGTGATCCGTTGCGGCTATCTCGATGTCGAACTGGGAGGGGAGTTTGCCCAGCTGCATTTTCGCAGTTGTGGTTGCGAAGCATCCCCGCTGCTGCTGTTGCTGCACCAGACCCCCAGTTCGTCGGCGATGTACGTGAGGCTGATGCCGCTGCTCGCGAATGATTTTTTTGTGCTGGCCATCGACACCCCCGGCTTCGGCAGCAGTGATCCGCTTCCGGCAACTTTTCCCGGTGGGATCTCCATCGCCGGCTTTGCCGATGCCATCTATCGCGCAGTGAGTTCGAAATTCGATCGCCCGGCGCTGGTATTCGGCCACCATACCGGTGCCGCGATTGCCGTACAGCTCGCGTTTGATCAGCCCGCATTTGTGCGTGCACTGGCGCTGAGTGGTCCGACCTTGTTGACCGACGAACAAAAGGCTGCGCTGCCAAGGGCAGCACAGACCTTAGCTGTGAATGCAGAAGGTACCCATTGGCAGCAGATGTGGCAGCGCTTGCGGGCGAAAGATCCGCAGGCAGAGCTCTCCCTCAGCCTGCGAGAGGCACTGTTGGCGTTTGCCTGTGGCGACTATTACGAAGCTTCGTACCGCGCAGTGGTGGAGCAGGATGTGGCGGCGCAAATGGCGACGATCCAGTGCCCGGCGCTGGTGTTTGCCGGTGGCCAGGATGTTTTGAGTTCCGCGGTATCTCCCTCGGTACGGTTGTTGGCAGAGGGGAGGGCCGCAGCTTTGCCCCAAGACGCAGGCACTTATGTGTGCGACCGCCAACCCGCTGCCGTCGCCAATCTTTTGCGACCATTTTTTCTCGACGTTGTCGCCGCATGCTGACGGTGTTGTGGTCCCTACCAAATACATGAACAAGCAAGGTATCGGTTAAGCATGGATCTGGAACGAAAAAGTCTCGGTCTCGGTAAAAAGCCGGCGCTGTTGCTGGTGGATATGGTGGTGGGATTTACCAGTAGTCGTTGCCCACTGGGTACCGATTGCCCGGATGTAGTCGAAGCCAACCGCGTATTGCTGGAGCGCTTCCGCGACCTCGGGCTGCCGGTGGTGTTTACCACCGTGGTCTATCACCACGACGGCGAAGCGCGTGTGTTTCGCGACCGCATCCAGCATCTCAATCTGCTTACACCGGATTCCGAATGGGTGCAGATTGATCCGAGGCTGGCACCGCGCGACGGGGAGCCGGTCATCAGCAAGCAGTGGGCGAGCAGTTTCCATCGCACCAACCTTGACGACTGGCTGCGCGGGCAGGGCGTGGACTCACTGGTGGTGACCGGGCTGACTACCAGTGGCTGTGTGCGCGCCACCGTGGTGGATGGCCTGCAGTACGACTACCCGGTAGTGGTGCCGCGGGAGGCGGTAGGCGACCGCAATCCGGAGGCACACAAGGCCAACCTGTTCGACATGCATGCAAAGTATGCCGACGTGATGGCACTGTCCCAGGTTCTCGAATTATTACCGGAACCCCGGCCCGAGACGGCGTGAGCCGCCCGCAGCCGGCAATCGAAAACAAAAATCAGATATTGGCGAGTGGTTATGTCTACACAGCAACCCGTGATCATCGCCGGCGCCGGCCCCAGTGGCTGTGTGCTGGCCCTGTCGCTGGCCAAGCAGGGTATTCCTGTGCGGCTGCTGGAAAAATGCGACCGTCTACCCATCGACCTGCGGGCGTCCACATTTCACCCGCCGTCCCTGGAAATGATTGCGGACCTCGGTGACGGCATCATCGGAAAAATGCTGGAGCGGGGGCTCAAGGCCGATCGCTACCAGTATCGGGATCGCAGCACCGGTGAGGTGGCGACCTTCGACATGTCCCTGATCGCCGACGAAACCCGCTTTCCGTTTCGCCTGCAGCTGGAACAGTACGAACTCACCCAGTTTGTCTGCGAGGCGTTGCAGGCTTATTCCTGTGCGGAAGTGCGCTTCGGTTGTGAACTCGTGGACTATGAGCAGGATGCCGATGGCGTGACGGCAATTGTGCGCAATGCCGATGGCGAAGAGCGGCTCTCTGGTTGCTACCTGGTCGGCGCTGAGGGTGCGCGCAGTGTGGTGCGCAAGAAATCCGACATCGGCTTTATGGGATTTACCTACGACGAAAAGTTTCTCGTGGTCAGCACCAGCTTTCCGTTTGAGCAGGTATTCGAGGATTTTTCCTGGGTGAACTATGTGTCCGACCCGGAAGAGTGGTGCGTGATCCTGCGTACCGACAAGCTCTGGCGTGTGCTGGTACCGGTGTTCCCGGCCAGTACCGAAGAGGAAGCTTACTACCTGTCCGACGAGTTTGTGCAGTCGCGCCTGAAGCGCCTGCACGACCGCGGTGTCGATTACGACATTCACCATCGCAGTATCTACGCCGTCAACCAGCGCGTGGCGGAAACCTACGTCCAGGGGCGTGCGCTGCTGGTGGGCGATGCCTGCCATATCAACAATCCGCTGGGCGGTATGGGCATGAACGGCGGCTTGCACGATGCCTTTAACCTGGCGGACAAGCTGATCCAGGTGCTGTTGAACGATGCAGACCCGCAGGCGGCGTTTGCAGTGTACGACCGCCAGCGTCGCGGTCTCGCGGTGCAGTTTGTGCAGCGCCACACCATCGAAAACAAAAAACTGATGGAGGCCCGCGACCCGGATGTGCAGCGCAAGCGCCAGCAGATGCTGATGGAAACCGCTGCCGACCCTGAGCGTGCGCGTGCCTTCCTGCTGGAGCGTTCGATGATCAATTGCGTGCGCGAGAGTCTGGCGGTCCAGTAAGGCTCCCGCGAATTCTTACTTGCAGTGGAAAAATCCGTTATTCGGCCATCGGCCCGGAGAGAAACCGAAATGCCATTTCCAACCCAGATCGATCTGTCGAAAACCCGTGAGCGGTCGCAGCTGACCAACGGCCATCGGGATAACTATATCGGCCATCGCGCCAAGATTGGGGTGGTGATTCCCTCCACCAACACCTCGGTGGAATACGATTGCCAGCGCCTGCTGCCGCGCGGCGTCACCTGGCACACCACCCGCTTCATGATCGACCACCCGGACCTCAGTGACGACGCCAACTTCATGCGCTTCCTCGAGCGGCTGCGTGAAACCATCGGCGACTCCATCGAGAGCCTGATGACCTGCAAGCCCGACCACGTGATGATGGGCATGTCCGCGGAAACCTTCTGGGGCGGCATCAAGGGTAACGACGGTTTCGTCGACCGCATCCAGGAGTTGGTGGGGGAGGGCACAGGGCTGACCACCGGCGCCAATGCGGTTATTTCCGCGCTGGAGGCGCTGGGTGTACCGGAACATTCGGGTAAGACACTGTCCATCCTCACCCCGTACCAGCCGGTCGGGGACAAGAACGTGCGGCTGTTTTTTGAAGATGCCGGCTACCGCATCAAGCACCTGGTAGGTCTGCGCTGTGCCAATGCCCACGATGCCATCGCGCTGGTACCGGAGCCGCAGGTGCTGGATATCGTGCGCGAGATTGACGGTGACGACGTGGATGCCATCGTGCAGGTGGGTACCAATCTCTCCACCCTCGGGGTGTTCCCGGCGATGGAAAAAATGCTGCAGAAGCCGGTGTTGCCGATCAACGTGGCGACCTGCTGGCACGCGCTGCGCAGCTGCGGAATCCAAGATCGTTTTGACAATATGGGCTGGCTGCTGGAAGAGCACTGAGCCAGATCCCTGTATTAACCATCGCCAGGAGGCGAAGCGACCATGATGATCGCGGTATTTATCGTTCTGCTGGACATGATTGGTTTTGCCATCATGTTGCCGATCCTGGCCTATTACGCATTGCAGCTGGGTGCCAGCCCCGGTATGGCGACCTTCTGCATGGCGCTCTACGTGATCGGCATGTTTTTCTCGACCCCGGTGTGGGGGCGGCTCAGCGACCGCTTCGGGCGCAAACCGATCCTGATGATCAGCCTTGCGGGCGCAGTACTTGGCTATGTGCTGCTCGGCTTTGCCAATGCCGTCTGGATGGTGGCGGTCTCGCGACTGTTCAGCGGGTTGATGGCCGGCAACCTGTCGGTGGCACAGGCCTACGTGGCCGATGTCACCACCGAGCAGGACCGGGCCAAGGCCATGGGAATGCTCGGTGCGGCCTTCGGTATCAGCTTTATCGTGGGGCCTGCGTTGGGTGGCTATCTGGCCGGTGACAGTTTTGCCGATGCCAATCTACAGTTGCCGGCGATGGTTTCCGGGCTGTTGTCGCTGGCGGCGTTACTGGTGGTGGTGTTCTTCCTGAAGGAAAGCCTGCCCGGTGGTGCAGAAAACCCGCGGTCGGCGCCGTCCACAAAAGAAGTCCTTTCCTGGATCGGATGCCGGCGCAGCCTGTGCCTGTTGCTGGCGGCAGTGCTGGTCTACAACCTGGCGGCGGGGTTTGTCGAATCCGTATTCCCCATCTGGGCCGACGCCACCAATATCGCCCATGGTCCCAAAGACCTGGTGCCGGTACTGCTGGCCGCCGGGATTGCCATGGTGATCGTGCAGGGCGGATTGATCGGCCCGTTGACCCGGGCCTTCGGGGAGCGCCGTTTGATGCGTGCCGGCGCGGTGGTGTTCGGGATTTCGGTGATCCTGGTGACGCTTGCCGGCTCGATCGCCAGTGTGCCAGCAGTGGCCGCGGCACTGGTGGCGCAAGCCATTGGCGCCGCCCTGGTGCTGACCTCGATGCAGTCGCTCACGTCCAAAGAGGCGGTGGCGGGTAACCGCGGAGCGGTGATGGGGGTTTACAATGCCCTGGGAACCCTTGGGCGCGGGGTGGGGACGGCGTTGACCGGCTCCGCGTTCGCTGGAATCGGGGTGCATTCCCCTTACTATCTCGGTGCCGCCCTGATGGGGCTGCTGCTGTTCATCGCCCTTATGCTGCGGGCCCCGCAGGGGGAAACCGCTGCTCCGGTCGCTTCCTCGGCGGCCACCTGAGATTCTTGATTTTTGTCATGCCGGCCGCTTCGAGCGGCCGGTATAACTTCCGGAAGTTCATCCGGGAGTCTTTATGGACAACTATCAGATCGCCCGCCGAGCGCAGATCGGCGTAATCATTCCTTCCACCAACACCGGGGTCGAATACGACCTGCAGCAGATACGCCTCGATGGCGTTACCTGGCATCCCTCCCGCTTCTGGATCGAGTTGCGCAACTGGTCCGACGAAATGTCCCGCAGCGGCGACGATGAGAACACCGTGTTCGAGCGCTTCCTCGAAATCATGCGCGGAGAGATTCCTGTATCAATTCGTAACATCCTTTCGGCCAAGGTCTCCCACATCATGCTGGGCATGTCCGCGGAAACCTTCTGGGGCGGCCTTGAGGGCAATATCGCCTTCGAACAGGAGATTCGTGACCAGATTGGCGATCTCGGACTCACTACCGGCGCCGGTGCGACCAAGGACGCGCTGAACTGCTTCGGGGCCAAGCGCATCTCGGTGATCACGCCCTATCCGCAGGTAGGGGACGACAATGTGCGCCGATTCTTCTCTGATATCGGTTTCGAAGTGGTCAAAGTCAAGGGAATGAACCGGCCGTCAGCCACCGCAATTGCAGAAACCTCGATCCCGGACGTCTTACAAGCAGTGCGGGAAGTCGACGGCGACGACGTCGATGCCATCATCCAATGCGGTACCAACCTCTCCACCATGGATGTATTCCCGACACTGGAACACTGGCTTCAGAAGCCCCTGATACCGATCAATATTGCCACCGTATGGCATGCGTTGCGGGCCTGTGGCATTCAGGATCGGATCACCGGAAAGGGCCGCTTGCTCGAAGAATTCTGAGCAACGGTGCGCAAAATTGGTGAGCGAAAGCTAAAAAAAGGGCCATAACGGGGCGGTTTACGCAGCAGATTTATTTTTGGATCAGCATCCTCAAAAAAGTGTTGAAAAGATATAAAAGTATAACATAATGACTTTTAAGCGAGCCCTGCCCAGTGCTCGCGATTGGATGGCTGATCAAAAGCTGTATCAGATTTGCCAGGTGACAAGCGGTATCCGAATAAAAATTATTGGAGGGGCCATGTTTAGTAGAAATCAACTCTCTCTCGCTGTCGCCACCTGCGTTGCTGTGCAGGGCGCTGTGGCACAAAGTGAACATAATCGAGAGGTCGAAGCCCTACGAGGTGATGACTTTGCCATTGAAGAAGTGGTGGTGACGGCGCGTAAGCGTGAAGAGTCACTGCAGACTGTGCCGATTGCGGTAGACGTACTGACCGCAGCACAGCTGGAAGAAAAAGGCATCGGCGCGCTGGAAGGTGTTGCGCGCTATACCCCGGGTCTCACTTATGAGACCGGGCTCTATACCAGCGATACGCGCATTAGTCTGCGCGGTCTGACAAATACCCGCGGACGCTCTAACGTGGCGTTGCTGGTTGATGGTGTGGATGTGTCTTCTGAATCCCTGACCGTTGGTGGTAGCGGCGCGGGTCCGAACCTGGATCTGTTTGATCTGGAGCGGGTGGAAGTGGTCAAGGGGCCGCAAAGTGCCGTCTATGGCCGTTCCGCTTTCTCCGGTGCCGTCAATTACGTAACCAAGCGCCCGGGCGACACGCCTGAGAGCAAAGTTGCGGCGGATATGACCGAGTACGGTTTCAGCAAGCTTCAGGCCAGCACCAGCCAGCCGATTATTCCGGGTGTGCTTGCAGCTTCTGTCAGCGTTGCGAAAACCGACTTCGACGGCTTTTACGATAATCCGAATACCGGTGGTGACCTGGGGACAATTGATTCCTCGGGGATTGCTACCGCCGTTAACTGGACTCCGACGGATAATTTTTCTGCGTTCTGGCGCGGCGAGTACAGCGAGGCGGAATACGGCCAGCGCCCCATCGTTCAGCGTCAATCTGTCTTACATACTGGCTCCGCGCCGTTTGATTTCTCCCTGCTGGGTTCCGTTGGCCCGAACGCGGAAGTGCGTCCGATTCCAGGTAGCGGCAGCACCGCAGAAGACTGTGCGAACGCTGCCCCCTACGGCTACCTTGTCGGCCAGCAGGTTACTTGCGGCGCGGTACTGGTAGGTGAAATGGGGAGCGCCAAAGAGAGCGAGATTGACCTGTCGCCAAACCCGCTAACCGGAAAAGATTTCCCCGGTACCGAAATGCGCGGTGTGCGTTCTTCTCTCGAACTCAAATACAACATCAATGAAGTTGAGTTGGTGTCGCTCACCGGTATGCACTACAACGATTCGCGCACCCAGGTCGATTTCGACCGCACGAATTTTACCCTTGAGTCCCTGGGTCCGGGCTCCGGAATGTTTGTACCGCCGGGCTACCCAGGTGAGTTTACCCAGTACGGGGTTAACTCCAACAGTGATACCAGCTTCGACATGAAGCAGTTCAGCCAGGAATTCCGTATTTCCGGTGTGAGTGGCGATCTGGAATGGTTGGCCAGCGCGCTGTACTGGACCGAATCCATGGATGCCGTCATGAACCAGCAGTGGTGGTTGCGTGACGGTGTCGACAAGGAGTTCTGGGATGCGTTTATGGACCAGTACATGGGCGGGTTCGGTATGGTGGATCACCGCACCTCACCGGTTCCATTGCCCATTCCCATGACCCGCGATACTGACCACACCTCTGTGGCATTCTCCATGATCTATAACCTATCCGACGACTGGCGCGTGACCGCGGAAGGGCGCTATCTCGAAGAGGATATCGACTATAGGAGTCTCCCGCTGAGTACCCAGTTCAATGGCTTTATGGGTATTCCATATTTCGATCCGGTCACGTTCATGCCGGCCACGCCCGAATACCAAACCTATTCCCGCACTGACAGTGCCTTTGTGCCAAGGTTGAGCCTTGACTGGCAGGCGGCGGATAACCTGATGCTTTACGCTTCTTTGGCGGAAGGTTTCAAGCCCGGTGGCATGTCCACTAACGATGGTGACGGCATCATCACCACCGGTGAGTACAAGCCGGAAGAGCTGGTAGTGTATGAAACCGGCTTCAAGAGCAATGTGCTGTCGAACCGCCTGCAGTTGAATGGTTCAGCGTATTTCTACGATTACACCAATCAGCAGATTTCCCACTTCGTCACCGATCCAGCGACAGGCACCACCAATACCGTGGTTACGAATGCCGGTGCCAGTTCGATGCGCGGAGTTGAACTGAGTGCGGTTTACCGGCCTTCCATCAACTGGACTTTCCTGGCCAGTTACGTGTTGAGCGATACCCAGGTGGACGACTACACCATCGCCGATGTGGGCCGTCCGGGCACCCTCGACAAACTCTGGACCGGCACAGAAGACGGTGATTATTCGGGCCTGCAGTTCCCGAACTCCGCCAAGCACTCCGGGTTGCTGTCGATTCGCTACGATGGTGAGTTTGCCAACGGCGCCGGCTACTTTACCGAGCTGTTGGGTACCTACGAGTCCGAGCGTTATATCGATCGTGGCAACAATGCCTGGCTGCCGGAGTACTGGCTGGTGGACTTCCAGGGTGGCGTAAGCTTTGACAAGCTGAATGTCATTCTGTACGTCAACAACCTGCTGGACGATGACAAGGTGAAGTCCGGATTGAGCAACGTCAACTACGGTTTTCTTCCGGGTGGAGCCTTTACTCCGGAAGCAAGTGAGTTGATCCTGCCCGAACCGCGTACTGCCGGTCTGCGCGTCAGCTACAACTTCTGATGCAAGATGAAACGCCCGCGACCTTGTGTCGCGGGCGTTTCAGCGCTACAAAGAGAGTCTGCCGTAACGGCTGTGTTCCAACACTTGCCGTTCGTAGAGTGAATCTAACCGCAGTAAATATAAGCAGTAATAATAAGAGGTAGCTGCAATGACCGTCGCCGCGATTGAGTCTCCTTCCAACGCAAAATCCCGCATTTACAGCGCCCCCTACCTTGGGTTACTGGCACTGGTGTGGATCGTGCTGGAGAAAATGACCGCCCATATTTTTCTCGTCACGCTGATCTATGCAGGAATCCCGATGATGATCTCCTACGCCGTGGCGTTTGTGATCGGCCTTCTGGGGATGGTTCTCGTGTGGAAGGGCCTGGAACAGAACGAGGTACGGGGAACCTGGATGGGCTTCGTCGGTGGTTCGCTGATCTGGGTGTTCTGGTTTGAGATGTATCTGCATTTTATCGGTGGGGAAAACAACTTTGCTCTGGCGATGACCGAGGCTGGTCCCCAGTATCTGGTAAAGGATGATCTCGCCGCATTGTTCTCCGGTGACAAATCCATTCCCCGTCCTTATTTTATGGGTGAGCATGTATTCCTGCAGAGCAGCACCTTGTTCTGCTTTATGCTGATGATTTACATGGGGCTGAACAAGGACATCCGCTGTCGCCTTATCCTGTGGGTACGCAAACTGTTCGGCCTGCGCCCGGGCAAGCCCACCACCGGCTATAAGCCACAGTATGCGCGTGTGGCGGCAACCGAGCTGTTCTTCGTCAACTGGTTTATGTACACGCTGATGTTGGCCGTCAATGACGAGCGAATTTTCGGTCTCCACCATGTGGCCAACTATGTCGCCTTTGGCGCAGTTGCAGTGTGGTCGGCCATCATCGTTGCCAAGCAGTTCAAGCAGAAAGAAGCGGGCCTGGCGATACGCTATGCCATCGCCGTGGGTGGTGTCATGTGGTATCTGCCTGAGCAGGCTGTATTGTGGGAAGTGTTCCGCGAACCGTGGGTTTACTATCTCGAATTCCCGGTAACAGCAACGACAATTCTGCTCAGCTACTTTGGTCTGATGTATGTCTTCTGGAAGACGCCGGTAAATCCTGAAACCGGCAAGTCCATCTAATCTTAGATCTTGTGATCTGTGTTTGACCTGTGGTGGCTCGCGCTGCCGCAGGCTTTTTTATTTTTCCCGCCCAAAATTACCTGACTGCAACTCCCGCGCGGAGCTACCACTGCCGCCTTTAAAGTATTAATATTATAACAATAGACCTTTTGTGATCCGATAGTTGACTTTGGAAGGAGCGGCCAATGAACAAGGCTCTGCATGGTATTCGTGTACTGGATCTGACCCACATGCTGTCTGGCCCCTATGGTGCGATGATTCTCGCCGACCTGGGAGCGGACATGATCAAGGTGGAACCACTGGCGGGGGAGGGGACGCGCAAGCTTCTGGCCAATGACCCGGAAAACTCCATCGACGGATTTGGCGCTTACTACCTGACGCTCAACCGCAACAAGCGCAGTGTGGCGCTGAACCTGAAGAGCGAGCGCGGTCGCCAGGTATTTTATGACCTGGTGAAGCAGGCGGATGTGGTCATCAGCAATTTTGGCCCGGGCGTACCCGAGCGGCTGGGTGTTGATTACGACACGCTGAGTCACATCAACCCACGCATTATCACCTGTTGTGTCTCCGGTTTTGGTTCCGACGGCCCCGGCGCCAAGCGCCCGGCGTTCGACCAGGTTGCCCAGGCCTATGGTGGCGGCATGTCGATTACCGGTGATGACCCGGCCAATCCAGTGCGTGCGGGTATCCCGATTGGCGATCTGGGCGGCGGCATGTTTGCGGTGATGGGTATTCTCGCGGCGGTGGCCGAGCGCGCCACCAGCGGTCGCGGCCAGCACGTGGATATTTCCATGGTGGATTGCCAGATTTCCATGCTGAACTATATGGCCACCATGTTCTTCCTCAGCGGCAAGAACCCTTATCCCATCGGCAACGCGCATTTCGTGCATGTGCCCTACAACAGCTATGCGACCAGCGACGGCTTCGTCATCATCGCGGTGATCACCGACAATTTCTGGCAAAACCTGAAGCCGGTGGTAAACGTGCCGGAGTTCGATGATCCCAAGTACGACGGCCAACCGGGGCGTTTTGCCGACAAGGACTTCATCGACGCTAAGCTGGCTGAGGTCTTCGCCACCGATACCACCGATGCGTGGCTGGCGCAGCTGGAGGCGCAGCGTATCCCCTGTGCGCCGATCAACAACCTCGAGCGTGCGCTCAGCGATCCGCAGGTACTGCACCGCAATATGGTGGTGGATATCGCGCACCCCAACGGCAAGACCACCAAGGCACCGGGTAACCCGATCAAACTGTCGCGCACCCACGAAGATTCGTTTTCGCCGGCGCCGCATATCGGCCAGCACACGGACCAGATCCTGAGCGAACTGTGTGGCTATACCCAGGCAGATATCGAAGCGCTCCGGGAAAGTGGCGACGCGGGCTGAACTCAGGAGGCGATAGCATGCGCGAAAAAGTATTGATCAATGATGTGGGCCCGCGGGACGGTCTGCAGAACCAGCCACGGGTACTTTCCGTGGCGCAGCGGGTGCAACTGATTCAGGCGCTGCTCAACGCCGGGGTTCAGTCGGTGGAAGCGGGGGCGTTCGTGTCGCCGAAAGCGGTACCGGCCATGGCTGGCACCGATGAGGTTCTCGCCGGGCTGCCTGCAAACACCGGTGCAGATTTTCAGGTTCTGATTCCGAATATGAAGGGCTACCAGCTGGCGCGCGACGCCGGCGCCAGCACCGTGGTGCTGGTGGTATGTGCCAGCGAGACCATGAACCAGCGCAACGTGCGTATGGCGATTGAGGAATCGTTACTGCAGGCGCGGGAAATCTGCGCCGCTGCACGTGTCGATGGCGTGCGTGTGGTGGCCTGTATCGCGGTCGCCTGGCGCTGTCCTTTTGAGGGTGCGACCGATCCGGTCAGGGTACTGGATCTCGCCGGGCGCTTGTTTGCGATGGGCGCGGATGATGTGAACATCGCCGATACCATCGGCGCGGCGAATCCCAGGGCGGTAGCGCAGTTGATGGGAGCGTTGGCGCGGGAGTACAGTGCGGCAAGGCTGGCCTGTCACTTCCACGATACCCGCGCCTTCGGGGTGGCCAACGTCTACGCCGCGCTCGAAGCGGGAATCCGCAAGTTCGACAGCTCGGTGGGCGGCATTGGCGGTTGCCCGTTCGCGCCGGGGGCCACTGGAAACGTGGCCAGTGAAGATGTGGTGATGTTGCTGGAGCAGATGGGCTTCGATACCGGGATTGATCTGCCGGCACTGATGTCTGTGGGTCAATTGGTCGGAGAGATGCTGGGCACATCTAGCGGCGGTCGGGCGGATGCCTGGCGCCGGTTGCAGCTGGAAAAACAGGCGCCGCTCATCTGATTGCGCGAATTGTGCGTATCAAGTGGGCCGCCATTTCTCGACCTCAAGGAGAGCTGACCGATGATCAATCCATGGCTTCGTTTCTGTCGCACGGCACTACTGGTTTTCACCTCTGGAGTGGCGTTGGCCAGCGCGGAAACCGCGAACGTCAAACTGACCGTATCCAATATCCATTCCCAGGTGGGGAAGCTGTACATTTCTGTGTACGACTCAAAAGACACCTTCCTCGGTGACAGCAAGTTTTATGCGGAGGAGGTGGGTCTTGAAAATCTCAAGGATGGGAAGCTCGAGGTGGGGCTGAGCCTGCCCTATGGCCAGTACGCCATCAGCGTACACCACGACAACAATGCCAATGGCAAAATGGATCGCAATTTCGTCGGCATTCCCAAGGAGCCGGTAGGGCTGTCCAACGGCCATGTGCCCCGTTTCGGGCCGCCGAAGTTTTCCAAGGCGGTGATCGAAATCGCACAGCCGGAACAGCTGGAAGAAATCGCGCTGATTGATTGATTGGGCTCGGAAGTCTCCAGGCCAATACGAGCGAAGAGGGGGCGTTAACGCCCCCCAAGCAGATCCTGTGGTGAAACGCCAATTACCCGCGCCCCGGTAAAGAACTCGATCGACTGGGCGTGACCTTCCTCTCCCAGGCCAGACAGCCCCCAGGCACTACGCGGTGTTCCCTCGCCGATACTCAGCAGACTGTAGCCGTTGATCTTCACACCACCGGTGCGCATGCGTCGGGCAAACGCGAATGCGCGCGCGGTATTTTCACTGTACACGTAACCCGCAAGACCCAGATCGGTGCCGTTCGCCAGCGCCAGTGCCTCGTCGTCATCGCGGAAACTGTGTACCGCGGCCACCGGCCCGAAAACCTCTTCGCGGGTGTCTTGCGGCTGGCAACCGTCCACCAGTGTCGGCGCCACGAAGTTGCCTTTCAGATCAGGCAGCGGGGTGGAGGAAAGCACGTGTCCGCCACACGCCTTCAGGCGTTCGATATCCGCCAATATCTGTTCGAAATGTCCGCGGTGTACCAGCGGTCCCATATCACTCGCTTCGTCGAGGGAGTGGCCGAGGCGGAAGCCGGACAGCAGGCTCAGCACCTTGTCGAGCAGTGCGTCTTTCACCGCTTCGTGCACCAGCAGGCGACCGAGTGCGCGGCACCACTGGCCGTTCAGGTTGGTGAGGCCGTAGACGATACCGGTGGCAGCCTTGTCCAGGTCGGCGTCTTCGAAAACCACCAGCTGGTTGTTGCCGCCGAGTTCCAGTTGGGTGGGAATAAAGTCGGCGGCACAGGCGCGAGCAATGGCGCGGCCGCCAGCCAGTCCGCCGGTGAAGGAGACCGCCTTGATACGCGGGTCTTCCACCATTTTTCCCCCGACACTGCGATCACCCAGGGTCAGCTGGAATGCGCCCTCGGGTAGGCCTGCGCGATGTGCCGCGCGCGCCATCATGATGGCCGAGTGCGGGGTGAATTCCGACGGCTTGAAAATGCAGGGAGCTCCGGCGGCCAGGGCACTTGCCACCTTGTGCGAACCGATGGCGGTGGGGCCGTTCCAGGGGGCGATCAGCAGTGCCGGTCCCCAGGGGCGTCTCAGGTATTCCACCTCCCCGCAGGGGCCGGGTACCTTGCGATCCAGGTGCCCCTGGCGCAGATAGGCGGCAGCGCCGCGAAATACCAGCGGAAGAATTTTCGCCATCTTGCGGGTGGTGCGGATCACCGCACCGGAGGTAAGGCTGTCCGCAACACTGATGGTTTCCGCGTACTCCTCGCCCGCGAGCTCTTCGGCCATTTTTTCCAGCAGCGCGGCGCGTTTCTGGGCGGGGGTTTCCTCCCAGGTTCCGTCGCTATGGGTCTCGTCTGCCACCTCAAGCGCGGCCGACACCTGGTGCATATCGCTGTTGCGGCGCTCCTGCAGTGGTTCGCCGGTGTTGGCGTCGCAGAGATACTGTCCGCGCTTGATGGCGGGGGCGGCAAAGGCGCCGCCGATGTAATTAGTGAGTTCCGGAAGTGGATAGTCACGGCTCATAAAACGGTACCGATTAATCGAATTGGTATTCTTCGCTCGCCGCCAGCAGTTCGTCAGCGCCGAGCAGGCTATTCACGGCGGTCAGGTCGATCATCTGGTTGCGCAGGCCCTGGACATGGCCGTACTGGCGCAGCTCAGCCAACATTTTCTGGGCGGCGGGGATGAACAGGTGCAACAGGGAGGCGGGGTAGAGGGCGACCCGATAAGCCAGCGCCTGGAGCTCCTCCAGGGTTTGCACCGGAGAGTTTCCGCCTTCCACCAGGTTGTGGATCAGCGGCGTGCGATGGCCAAACCGTTCGCCGATGATCTGCATCTGTGCCACCGTTTTCGGTGCCTCGACAAAGATCGCGTCGGCACCGGCTTCCAGATAGCGCTCGGCTCTTTCCAGCGCGTCTTCGAAACCGTGTACGCCCAGCGCGTCGGTGCGCGCAAAGATCAGCGTGTCACTGCTGTGCCGTGCATCCAGCGCCGCATGGATTTTGCCGACCATTTCCCCGCTGCTGATCACCTGCTTGCCCTGCATATGGCCGCAGCGCTTGGGCATCAGCTGGTCTTCCATCTGCAGGGCCGAGGCCCCGGCGCGCTCGAAGGTGGCGACGGTGCGCTTCACATTGAGGGCGTTGCCGAAGCCGGTATCCATATCCACGATCAGTGGGAGTTCGGTGCGCTCGCGGATCACTGCCACGGATTCTGCGACCTCGGCCGCACTGACCAGCCCCATGTCCGGCCGCCCGAAGCGCGCAAACGACAGGCAGGCTCCGGACAGGAACGCCGCCTCGAAGCCCGCCAGTTCTACCAGCCGGGCGCTGAGCCCATCGTAGATGCCCGGCACCGACAGCACGGTGCCCCTTGCGAGCAATTGGCGCAATGGTTCAGGCATGGCTCGGGCCTCGAAACAGCGGTTGCAGCATGATCAGGAGCGCTCTTCGGCGCACAGGATGCGCACCAGGCGATCCGCCAGCGGTTTACCGACCAGACGTTCGGCAATCGGGTTGGCCGGGTCCAGATGCACGATATTGCGGCGTACAAGCTGGTCGCGCTGTTTCAGTTGCGCGCGTACTTCTGCCGATTCCACCGGTTTTGCCGCGTGCACCAGGCTCAGCCAGTGATCCACATAGGCAAAAATCTTGGGCTCGACCTTGGTGCGGTAGAACTCCAGCGGTACCACACCGGCCAGGGCTACCGGTGAGAGGGAAGAGCGGATAAACGGCATCGCGGCATTGAACGGCTTTATGTCGGCTTCAAACAGATCGTTCTGCAGTTCCATGTAAATGTTGTTCAGCGGCACGAGATATTTCTGCAAGTAGTCCGGGTAGGAAACCGGCTCATAGCGCGGCATCGGGTCGATATAGAAAAACGCCCCCGGCAGGGTGCCGAACGCCATTCCCAGGTGGGGAATGTCCACGCTGTCGTCCATGTAGATCGTCAGGTGGATGTTGGTGAAGGTTTTCTGCGGGGTGCCGATGTTGGAGTGGATTACCCAGTCCACCGGTGACTCGTCGCCGGTGAAGGTGCGCATACGGCCCACATGTTCACCATTCAGGTCGTTGAAGTTGCGCAGGTCTTCGCAGCGAAGGTCTTCTTTCAGCGAAAGGCTGCCCTGGATCATTTCCCAAATGGCATCGCGGGTCGCCATGACTGCGTTGAAGATTTCACTGGTATCGATATGCGTATCACCGCCCAGATGCGCGGCAAATTCTTTGGTCAGGTTTTGTGCGTTTTCCATATCAATAACTCATGATTGGCTGGTTGAAATTGCAGATCCGGGTACCTGTTGGGTCTCCGGGGTGCCTTGGTGCAGTCGCTGGCGAAGCCACAGGCTCCACACAAATACCGCAAAATTGAGTGCACCGAATAGTACAAAAGGGGCACTCGGAGAAATTTTTGCAAACAGCACGCCGCCGCCGGATGTGCCGAGCAGGATGCCGAAGGCACCGGCGACGCCGAAGAAGCCGATGGTCGCACCGCGGTAGGCTTCCGGTGCCTGCTGGCCAACCAGTGCCTGGCTGCTGACAAAGGCGCTGATCTCGGCGATACCCATCACGAACAGCAGGCCAACCACCCAGTTGGCGGAAGGGTCGGAAACCAGGAAGACGGCACTGTAGACCGCGGCGGCCAGTCCCGAGGCCATGGCTACAGCGGTGACCCGCGATGTGCGGTCGGCGATGAATCCCATCATCATGGAGCCGAGCAGGGCGCCGGCTACCGTCGCCAGTACCCTGGGCACCGCCAGCTGGAACATGGCCTCGCTGGCGCTGAGTCCGAGTTCACGGGTGCCGTACTGCACCAGCCACAGCGAGATGAAGGCACCGGTCACCGCCAGGTCGCCGCGGGAAATGAACGCGGCACCGTAGGACAGGGCGGTTTGTGGGTCGCGTGCCGCGCGCAGGCCGCCGAGCAGGGTGCTTTTGATGGATTCCCGTGTGCTGGCGGCGGCGTTGAGCAGCTTCGGCGCCAGTCCCGCAAAGGCGATGACCGCGGCAAGCAGGCCCAGTGCGCCGCCGACGGCGAAGGTCAACTGCTGTGCGGCCAGCTCATCCAGACCTTTACCGGTAAACACTCGCGGCAGGGTGGCCAGCAGCGGTGGAATAAATGCGCCGAGCGTGGCGGCCAGTGCCTGCAGACCGTTGGCGCGACCGCGGGAGTTCTCGTCCGCGTAATCCGCCACCACTGTCACCATCATGCCGATCATGGCCGCACTGCCGACTGCCACCAGCAGGCGGAAAACCACGAGCTGGGCAATCGAGCTGGCGTGGGGATAAAGGGCAAAGCCGATACCGGTGAGCGCGAGGCCAAATACGTATACCGGTCGGCGACCGATGCGATCCGACAGCGCCCCCGCGGCACCGAGCAAAAGGATGAATACCAGCTCCTGCAGGGCCCCGAGATAGCCGGTAAGCATGGCCTGGGTATCGGCCGCGATGCCCATAACGTGTAGCAGCCCCGGCTGCAGCACCGACAGAGCACCGGCATAGCCGGAAGAAATAAATACCGCAAACAGGTAGGTGGCGAAATTGCCGCGGGAGATGCTCGGTGCCAGATGGACGCCAAGCCAGTGTTGTTGCGCCATAGTCGAATGCCTCGCCTGAGCGGGATGAGTCCCGGTTATTTTTTTTGTACCGCCTAGAGTCCGTGCCTTGCGAACTGGTCTTCCCGCTTCTTGACCATGCCCACAAGCATACGCGTGGCCATCTTGCCGCCGGTCAACCAGCGGATTTTTACGCCGCTTTTATTGCACTCCAGCATTTTTCGGACCAGGAAGGCGGAAACCGTATCCACCTGATCCACAAGATTGTTCATGAACTTGCGTGAACGGGCGAAACGCTCCGGATTGGATTTCGCTTCGCGAATGATCGCCTCGGTAACGACCATGCCGGGGCGGATTTTTCCCACCAGCACGCCGCTGCCTTTCAGTTCCTTGCCCAGCGCATCGGTAAAATAATCCAGCGCGCGCTTGGTGCTGCCATAGACGCCCATCCCGGGAAAATATTCTCCGTCGCTGCCGCCACCGAGCATATTGAATATCTTGCCCTGGCCCTGCTGCTGCATGCCGGTTGCGGCCACGCGGCAACCGTTGATGGTGCCCATCAGGTTGGTGTGCACCATCGCCGCGATTTCATCCTCGGGGATATCCAGGATTGACCAACCAGTGCGGGCGAGGCCGGCGTTGTTGATCCAGATATCGACGCTGCCGAGGGAGTCGTGTGCGTACTGCCACAAGCCTTCCACCTGTTGGCGGTCGCTGGTGTCGCAGGCAAATCCCTGGCATTTGCAGGCGGGAGTCTGCAGGCGGTCGAGTGCATCGCGAACGCTTGCATCGCTGCGTCCACTGATGACGACCTTGTGCCCCTGTTGGAGAAACGCCTTGGCCAGGCCGAAGCCGATGCCCTTGGTGCTGCCGGTAATGACGATGTTGGCCATGCTGCGAGTTCCCGATGCAACTGTGAAAACGTGGTTTGGATCAGTGTAATAAAGATATATCAATAGTACAATTGGTTGTGCAAGCAAAAAGTAAGCACTATGGATTTTCACCTTGTCATCGGATGGGAGCCGCTATGCCAAAGGTCGCCGCGTTACAGTTCGCCACAGGTACGGACATTGCCGAAAACCTAAATACCTGTCTGCGCATGATTGATAGGGCCGCCGCGGGCGGCGCGCACTTGATGGTGCTGCCGGAATTCTGCAATCACATTTCCTGGTATCTGGACCGGCAGCAGGCCTGGGAGTGCGCCGTGGATCTGGAAGGGAACTTTCTCGCTGCCATTGCCGAGCGCGCGCGCCGCTACCGCAGCCACATATTGATCAACGTGTCACTGCGGCGAGAGGCACCGACAATCACGGTGACCTCTCTGCTTTACGGTCCCGATGGAAGCCTGCTCGGAGATGCGGACAAGCAGAGCCTGATGGGGCACGAAAACGATTTCTTTGTGCCGGCGACCCGGGCTGGCGGGTTGGTGGAGACCGAGCTTGGCAAAATCGGGTTTATCGCCTGTCGCGATGGCATCAGCTTTGAACCTTCAAGACGGCTGGCACTGGCCGGTGCCGACATACTGTGTAATTCCCTCAATTCCTTTGCCTTCGACGAGGCCAGCCTCCACGTGCGCGCGAGGGCTGCGGAAAGCCGCCTGATTATGGTGGCGGCGAATAAGGTGGGGCCGCTGGTGCCAGCTGCGGAGTTGCCTCAGGTCAGTGCGATGACGGCGATTCCCGAGGCGCTGCTTTACGGTGCCGGTGAGAGTCAGGTGGTGGGGCCGGATGGCCGCCCGCTTGCCGCTGGCAGGCGTGGGCAGGAGGAAGTGGTATTTGCGAACATTCCCGAGAGGGGTGAGCGATTGCAGTTGAGTCTGGGGGCGCTGGCGCGGCGCAGGCCGTCAATTTATCAGCGGCTGGCGATGGATGCGGAAGACCCCGCTCCCCATGCTGCCGAGCGCGTTGATGTGGCGTTGATAGACCCGCAGGGCGAGGGGCGGGCGGCGGTCGAGCGTGCGCTAGAGCTATTGCGTGCGCTGCCGGAAAATGTGGAATTGGCGCTGTTGCCGGCGATTTTCCCACTGCGCGATGCGGCGAAAGACTGGCCGCACACCGCGGCGCTTTGCCGTGAGGCAGAAGCGCAGTTGGTGGAGGTCTGCCGGGACAAGGGTATCCAGGTCTGCACCAGTGTTATCGACAGGGGTGAAAGCGGTTGGCAGCATCTCGGGGTGCTGCTGGATGGTAGCGGCCGTAGAATGGCCCAGCCGCAATTGCACCGATGCCCGCTGGGATTGCCACCTGGGGGCGGTGCACTGCAGCTGGCGGATTTGCCGTGGGGGCGTGTTGCGATTCTGGTGGGGGACGACAGTCTGCATCCGGAGCTCGCACGCATGGTTGCGCTTGATGGGGTTCACTGCCTGCTGATGCCGCTGGGAGCGGAAACCGCCGGGAGCGGCGGCAAGCAGCGCGATCTTCCACTGCTGTTTTCCGCTCGTGCCGCGGAAAACCGGGTGTGTGTCGCGGCCGCCGCTCACGCAGCGGAAGGCGGGATGCTGGCCACCCTTGAACGGGAGTTCACCCTGATGCAGCCGTGGCAGGAGCGCCGCTTCGACGGCAATATCAATAACCCCCTGGTTACCTTGCAGTGCGGAGAGGTCACCATCGCCACCCTGCACCCCCGCGCAGCGGCCAACAAAATGATCTCCGCCAACACGCATCTGCTGCGCAGTCGCGCGCACACATCCACCCAACGATTGCTGATGACCGCGGAAGAGGTGGCCTGATGGGCGATGGCGAAGGGGGGCAGCCTCTTGCACAGGGCGAGTATGAATACCTGTGTGACGGGGTGCCGGTGCCGGTTTCCGAACGTTGGGCTGTTTTGCGGGCGGGCGAGAAGTTTGTGGTACGCAGCGTGCGCGAGATTCCCGCGCTATCGGTTGTGATTTCGGCGCGCGCGCTGGTTGCCAGTGGGCGTATTCAGCGCTGCCTGTTGCGCTGGTGTGACGCTGGCCAGCAGCAAGCGATTGCTGTGGCCGGTTATCGAGCCGCGGAGGAGGGCAATCGTTGCGGCATATATCGCGTCCGCCGTGCCGGCGCGGCGACTCGGGGTGTTGCCGTTGACGCTGCGCTCTATTTTCCGCTGCTACGTATTTTCGCGGGGCAGCTGCTGGGAGTTTTGGCGGCCCAGGAAAATGCCGAGGCGCAGGTTCTGGTGCCGTGGATTCACGATCCGGCACAGACCGGAAAACTGTTTGAGCCGGAAGTTTCCCAGCGCCGCGTGCGATTTCTGCAAGCCGTCGAGGTTGCAGGCTCGGGTGAGCGGTTGGACAGTTTTGAATATTCTGGCGGTCGCTACGATAACGGGGCGGTTTATCAGTTGGTGCAGGGGCTGTTGCGGGAATACCGCTGGCGGCAGGGCAGCAGCGAGTGGACGGTGCGACTTAAAAACCTGCAGGGGAGGTGGCCGGGCGAGGAGCTCTGGCCGCACGCCATTGCTCCTGCATCGCCCGTCGGCCGTATTGAGGCCTGAGCGTGCTCACAGTTCGTCGGTTTTCAGATCCATCTGGTATTTGAAGCGATCCGGGTGGTAGAGCACGTGCATCAGGTCTACGAGCTGCTCTTTGCCATTGACCTTGCTGTAAGAGCGGCGCGTGAGGCTGAGCAGTGGTGCGCCCACCGTGGTCGCCAGTTCCCTGGCGCTCTCACTGGTGGCGGCCTCGGCGCTCAGGGTCTGGGTCACATGGGTAATTTCCAGTCCCTGTTTGCGGAAAATTTCCAGTCGCGGAGTCTTGGCAAATTGCTTGGCCGATACCTTGCGTGACAGTCCTGCAGTCCAGCTGACGTAATAACCGAAGGGGGCGCCATCGCGCGAGCGGGTACGCTCCAGCAGTAGTGCGGTTTCGCCGGTGCCGAGTCCCAGCTCTTCGCGAATTTCCGCCGGCGGCTGCAGCATCTCGCAGGTACGCACGTCCACGTCGGAGTGACGCGCCATGCTTTCAATTTCCTGCAGCATACCTACCAGCGGTGCTTTTACCGGCTGTTGCTTGTATTCGTAGGTAACGTGGGTGCCCTTGCCGCGGCGTCGCTCCACCAGACTCTCGCTGGCCAGCTCGTCCATGGCGCGCTTGGCGGTAATTCGGGAAACACCGAACGCATCCGCCAGTTGCAGCTCTGTCGGCATCTGGTCGCCGCGCTCCAGGGTGCCGTTGAGAATGGCATTTTTCAGCAGTGCATACAGCTGGTAATAGAGCGGCGCATGCGACTCTTCCTTAAGGGATTCCAGCTGCTGTTTGCTGAACAGTGTGTTTACGGCTTCCATTATGTGCGTCCTTCACCCGGTCGAAAGCGCATAATGATATAACATTCTATGTCAAATGCCACTCACACCTCAGGCCGGCTCGAATTCAGGTTGTGAACACTGTTGCAGCAGGGCGCCGGCCGGTGCGCTGAACACGCCGTGCTGGGCGGTAACGAATTCGAGAATGCGCTCCAGATATCCGATGCGGTGCGGCTGCCCGAGCATCCACGGGTGGATGTTGAGGGCGAGGATGCGTCCTCCCTGGTGCCGCGCCTCGGCAAGCAGGAAGCGGCTGGCATCTTCGATCTGCTCCGCGTAGGACGTTTCCGAGTGGAGGTTGTTGCGCAGGATGAACTGGTCCTCCAGCTCGGTGGACAGTGGCATGGCCCAGAGATCACCGCTGCCGGTATGGAAGCGATAGGGCATATCGTCGTTGACCCAGTCACAGAAATATTTCACCCCGTGTTCGGCGAGCAGTGCCGGGGTGTTTTCGCTGTGGATCTTGCCCGGGCTCAGCCAGCCGGTTACCTCCTGGCCGCTTGCTTTCCGCAGGGATTCCAGGGTTTTACATACCAGCTGCTGCTCTTGGTCGCGGGGCTGGCCACCGTAGTGGGGGCAATCCATATTCCAGCCGTGCGCGATAATTTCATCGCCCCGTTCCCGCAGCATGTGCATCAGGTAGGGCGCGCGCTCGGCCAGCTCGCCATTGACCGCAAACGTCGGGCGCACGCCGTAGCGGTCCAGTGCGCGCAGAATACGGAAGATGCCCACGCGGTTACCGTAGTCCCGCAGGGAAAAATGCCGCAGGTCCGGGTAGGGCATGGTCATGCCGCCGGGTGGTGGAAACGGAATACCGCGCTGGTTGAGCGGGAAAAACTGCAGGCTGACATTCACCCACAGCGCGAGCTTGCCCTCGGCCCATTGCACGGGCTGGCGATCGGTGAGCATCTGCCAGTCGTAGTGAGTGTGATCCATGCCGTAGTGGCGTTCGGGATAGTTGAGATGCTCCGGCCCCAGGCCTTTCTGATTGCTCATGGGCAGGTTACCTCTTCGCTGGCCAATGGGCGCTCGGTAGATGCGTCCTTGGCCTGGATGTCAGCACGCGCGGCATCGTAACAATGCTGCAGATAGTATTCGGCAATTTCCCGACCGGTGGTTACCCACACATCGGAGTGGCCGGTAATGTATTCGAGGGCCTCCTCGAACGCGCGCAGCCGGTGGGGGCAGCTCACCTGGTAGTTATGGGTGGGGATGCACATGACGGTACCGCTCTCAGCACCTTCCTGATACAGACGGTCGAAATTTTCTTTCAACATCTGGCCGTAGCGGCGCGGCTCCACCTTGTTCACCACATAGGCGATGGTGTCGTTCATTTCCAGAGAGTAGGGCACCGAGACAAAACGTTTGCCGCTGCGCAGGTTGATCGGGGTGGGCTGGTCATCGTGGAACAGATCGCAGGTATAAAACCCGGCGTCATTCCCGAACAACTCCGTACCCACTTCCGCAAACAGGTCCAGGGTGTCTTCCGAGTGGGACAGGGCCGGCGCCAGGTAGCCGGCACACTTCTGGCCGGTATGGCGATAAATACTTTCCATCGAATCGCGGATCATGTCGCGCTCCTGCTCGGTCGACATGCCGTAGGTGTAGCGCGTGTTGTAAATGCCGTGGCTGAAAAATTCCCACTGGCGCTCGCGACACAGCTCGATGATTTCCGGGTGGTGATCGCAGAGGGCGGTGGACAGGGAGATGGAACCGCGCACCCCGTATTTGTCGAGCACTGCCATCTGGCGCATATGACCCACGCGGTTGCCGTAATCGCGGATGCTGTATCCGGGGACCGCGGGGTTCGGCTGTGGCCAGGCCTTGCGGTGCGGGTTTGCCGGCGGATTCAGCTCGTAAAATTCAATATTGGGCGCGACCCAGAACGCCACCTTGGCGCCGTTCGGCCAGGTGATTTTGGGTCTCTGGTGATAGGGCCAGTAATCGTAGAAACCGGGATCGGCCTTTTGCTGTTTCTGTGCGTTGCCGGCTGTCATTGCTCGCCTCGCTCCAGCCACTGGAAGACTTCTGCCACGTCCACCACGTCGGCATATTTCAGTGAGAGATCGGTCAGGTTGGCGTAGTGGTAGCTCTCGTGCTTATCGGCCACGCACTCCTCGGGAACAATGGTGCGGTAGCCACGGGAGAGGCTGTCTACTGCGGTGGCGCGGATACAGCCCGAGGTGGAACCGCCGGTCAGGATTACCGTGTCTACCTGGTGCCATACCAGCAGGGATTGCAGCTGGGTTTCAAAAAACGCACTGGGCATTTTCTTGCAGTAAATAACATCGCGCTTGTGGTCGATTTCAAGTCGGTCATCGAACTCGCTGCGGGTGGAGTCAAACTTGATATTCTGCAGGGAGTCCGGGGTGTCGGTACGGGTACCCCAGATGCCGGCGTCTTCGCCCGAGTCCATATAGGCCACGTGGGTCCACACCACTGGCCAGCCCTTGCTGCGGAAACTTTTTGCCAGTTCGTTTACGTAGTGCAACTGGTTCGGGTCGGTTTCGTAGGCGGTCTTGAAAAGATCGGTGCGAGTGTAGGCTTTCTGGGGGTCAATATTGACCAGAACTGCCTTGCGCCCGAATCCGAAACGCTTGCGCGCCGGGTTGGCTTTGATTTCCAGGTAGAGTTCTTTGGCCGTTTTTGTTGTGGTTTCCATGGGCTGCCCCCAAGAGGTGACTGGATTGTTGTTGTTTTAATTGTATTTGTTGTTCTAATGGTATATCAATATATCTATTGCGACAATGTGAGCCGGCTGCCGGGCTGGTGCCCGCAGGCCGTTTGCCGTTATTGTTTTGGCAATGTTGCCTTTGACGACATTCTTACCTCAATCAATAAGAATTAACCAGCATGAGCGCGTATCTGTTTGTAAAGCTGTTGCACAACCTGTGCTTTGTCTACTGGCTTGGGGGCGATCTCGGCACGTTTTATGCGAGCCGTTATGTGACCCGCCCGGACCTGTCGCCGCAGGCGCGGAGTACCGCACTGACCATCATGATGGGTTGTGACCAGGGGCCCCGTTTCTGTATGCCCCTGATACTGCCGTTAGGGTTGCAGCTCGCCCATATGAGCGGGCAGATGCCGGTGCCGGTGGTGTGGCTGTGGCTGGCGTGGGCCTTCTGCCTCGGCTGGCTGTTGCTGGTGGCTACCCTGCATTTCGCCCACGGCAAGGCATTCGTGCCGGCGCTCACCCGGTTCGATTTTTATCTGCGGGTCGGCATCATCATTGTGTTGCTGTCGCTGGCCGGCTACGCGCTGGTCACCAAGGTGATCCTTGCGTCAAACTGGCTTGCCATCAAGCTGGGTATCTTTGCGCTGCTGGTCCTGTGCGGACTGATGATCCGGGTGCGCCTGAAAGCATTTGGTGCGGCCTGGGGGCGCTTGATGTCCGGTGATGACAGCGATTCTGTGAACCAGACCATTCGCGGCTCCATTGCATCCTGTCGGCCATTTGTTTACCTGATCTGGGTAGGGCTGCTGGCGAATGCCGCCTACGGCCTGCACCTGATTTACTGATTGCGGGAGATTTGCCGTGAAACTGTATAACCTGCCTCACTCCCCCTATGCCGCCCGCGTGCGGATTCAGCTTCGATTGCAAGACCTGCCGGTCGAGATACTGCCGCCGCCGGTGCCCCTGCGTACGGAAGCCTTTATGGAGCGTTTCCCGTTGGGCAAAGTGCCGGTACTGGAGCTCGACAGCGGGGAAACCGTTGCCGAAAGCTGGGCGATCATGGAATACCTGGCTGAGATCGCTTCTGGCGATGGCTCCGGCAGCGCTGCGGCTCTGGTGCCCGAGTGCGCTCTGGGGCGCGCGCAGATGCGTATGCTCGGGCGCTACGCGGATCTGCACCTGGCGGTGAATGCACTGTTTCCGCTATTCCGCGCGGCCATGGGGGCTGCGGGCGATACTGCCGGGATAGCACAGAGCCTGCGCGGTGAGTTGGCCAAGGGTGAGCGGCTGCTGGCCAGTTTCGGTGACGGGGCGCGGCCACTGCACCTGGGGGATATCGCATTGGCGCCCACCATGCTCTATCTGCATGAGCTGTCGCCACTGGTGGGCATTACCGACCCGCTGGCGGAATTCCCTCGTCTTGCGGGCTGGTGGAAGTGGGTCAACGGTATTGCCCCGGTGCAGGAGGTGCTGCACGAGGTGCGTGTCGCCTATCGTGCCTTTATTGAAGGTCTCACCGCCAAGGCATAAGGCCGGGCGGGTGATGGCCCATTCCTTTCCCCTCGTGCGCGCCTGCAGGTGCGCACGATCATTTATTTCCTTCCCGTATCGGTCCTTTTGCCGGTGAAGTGCGAGCCTTTTCGCAAGATTCCGGGGTAGTGCGCGCCGCATTAAATGTTATATTGACATAACATTAGCTCAAGAATAGGATGATCCCACCAAAGATCATCAGGCGGAGGCGCTACCGTGACTACCACTATCGTTGTGCTGTTCAACCTCAAGCCGGGCGTCAGCCCCTCGGATTACGAGCAGTGGGCGAGGACTACCGACCTTCCCACCGTGCGCAATCTCAACTCCATCGACCAGTTTTCCGTTTTGCGCACCACCGGCCTGCTGGGCTCGGACGTGCCGGCGCCATACCAGTACGTGGAATTGCTGGTGGTGAAGGATATGGAACAGCTGGGCGCGGATGTGTCCAGCGAGACCATGCAGAAGGTCGCGGCGGAGTTCCAGCAGTTTGCGGATAACCCGCAGTTCATGCTGACCGAAACCGTCTGACCAGAACCCGTCGCAACAGAGACTTTGCCGAGGAGGCGCAGCATGACAGAAGTGCAGGGCAAGTATCCCGAACTGGCGGGCAAGGTGGCGGTGATCACCGGTGCTGGCCGCCGCAAGGGGCTCGGTGAGGCCATGGCGAAGCGTCTGGCGGCGGAGGGCGTCAAGGTGGTGCTGACCGATATCGGTCACGCCGCGGGCGACAACATGCCGGAACAGGCGGTGGGCACCAGTGCGGAGATGGAAGAGATCGCCGCGGAAATTCGCGCGGCCGGTGGCGATGTGGCCACCTATGTCTGCAATGTTCTCGAACCCAGGGAAGTGCAGGCGGCGGCGGAGTTTGCCCTTGGCCATTTCGGCAGTCTGGATATCTGGGTCAACAACGCCGGTATCGGCTACCTGATGGAGCCGATCGTGGATATGGCCGTGGACAAGTGGGATGCGGTGTTGGGTGTGAACCTGCGCGGCGCCTTCCTCGGTATCAAGTATGCGGCTGAGATCATGCTGCGCCAGGGACGCGGGGGCCGAATCATCAATATCGGCAGCCAGGCATCCAAATCCGGCTTTGCCCATGCCGCGGCCTACACCGCGTCCAAGCACGGCATGGTGGGTCTGACCCGCTCTGCCGCGCAGGAACTGGGCGCCCACGGCATCACCGTAAATACCATTTGCCCGAACCACGTGACCACTGGTCTGGGTGCCTGGCAGAACGCGCATTTTTCCGAGGTGACGGGCAAGGGCTACGACCGCTACATGGACGACATGCGCGCGCGCATACCGCTGGGACGTCCGGGGCTGCAGGAAGATACGGCCAAGGCCTGCGCGTTCCTCTGTTCCGATGAGGCGGCCTATATCACCGGTGAGTCGATGAACGTCTCCGGCGGTGAGGAATATCACTGAGTGACTGAAGGGGTACTGTCAGACATGAGTAAAACTGTTAACTGGCCAGGGGATGCCCGCCTGGCACTCTCGATTGTGGTGAATGTGGAGGAGGGCTCGGAGAGCACCCTGCTCGACGGTGACCGCGGTCCGGAGCCAGTGGATGAACTCGGTGTGGCGCCGCGCAAACCGATCCGCGCGCACGCCAACGAGAGCAATTACGAGTACGGAATCCGCGAGGGCTGGCCGCGCATTCAGGCACTGCTGGAGCGTTTCCAGGTGCCGGCCACCTTCTGCGCGGCGGCAGTGGCGCTGGAGCGTGCGCCGCAAATCGCACGTTTTATTGCCGACGGCGAGCACGAAGTGTGCAGCCACGGCTATCGCTGGCAACACCAGTTCGGTATGGATGAGGGCACCGAGCGGAAATTTATTCGCGATGCCATTTCATCCATCACCAAAACCACGGGGCAGCGCCCGCGTGGCTGGCTGAGTCGCTACCTGCATACCGACAACACCCGGCGTTTGCTGCAGGAAGAGGGCTTCGATTACCACATGGACGACTACAGTGCCGATGAGCCGTTCTGGGCGCCGGTGCAGGGGTCGGATAAACCCATGCTGGTGCTGCCGTACGCCATCGACTCCAACGACATGAAATTCTGGACCTCGCCGTCCCTGACGCCGCAGGCGTGGCTCGACTATGCCTGCCGGACCCTGGATACATTGCTGGCAGAGGGCGCCAATCGCACGCGCATGATGTCGCTCGGCCTGCACCTGCGCATTATCGGCCGCCCGGGGCGCATCGGTGCCCTGGAAGAGTTCCTGCGCTATGCCAATGCCCAGGACGGTGTCTGGTTTACCACCCGCGCTGCCATCGCCGATGCGTTTGCCGCGCAGGTGCCGGCAAGTCAGGTGCGTGAACCATTGCGTGGCTGGGAGCACTTCTGATGTTTAACGCGCGCAGCCTGTTGTTTGTACCCGGGCACCGCCCGGACCGATTTGAGAAAGCACTGGATAGCAATGCCGACTTGGTGTGCATCGATCTTGAAGATGCCGTGCCGGTAGCGCAGAAGGCGGACGCCCGCAGCGCAGTGTGCGAATTTCTCGCGCGCTGTGAGCCGCCTGTACTCGAGCGGCTCGTGATTCGCATCAGTGCCGCAACCAGTGACGAGGGCAGGGCAGACCTGCACGCGCTTTCCAGTGCACGTTTGCCGGCACGCTTGATGCTGGCGAAAACCGAAAATGCCGAGGAGATAGCCGAAGCGGCGGGCCTGCTCGGGCAGCCGGTGCGCTGGATTGCACTGATCGAGAGCGCATCCGGCCTGCTGGGGATGGAAGCCATCTGCCGCGACAGCGTGCTCGACGCGGTGATGTTTGGCGGTGGTGATTTCGCCGCACAGGTCGGCGCCGAGTTTGCGTGGGAGCCGCTGCTGTGGGCGCGTTCGCAAATGGCGGTGATCGCCGCGGCCTATCGGCTGCCGGTGATCGATGTGCCATTTCTGGATGTGCGCGATCCCCAGGGACTCGAGAGCGAGACCCGCCGGGTAGCTGCGCTGGGTTTCTCCGCCAAGGCGGCGATTCACCCTGCGCAGATCGATGCCATCCACCGCGGCTTCGCGCCTACTGCCGAGGCCCTGGGGCAGGCGCGGGAAATCGTGCGCGCCTTCGAGCAGGCGCAGGGTGGTGCTGTCGTGGTGGACGGGCGCATGGTGGATCAGCCCATCGTCGACAGTGCGCGCAAACTGATTGCGCGCGTGCGTACCGAAAAAGAATTTGTGTAAACCGCAGTGGAATCTTAGCTATGGCTGGAGAAGTAAAGCAGGTTGGTGAAAACCGCTACCGTGAGACCTTTGGGCGTTTCTTTGACGATTTCAAAGTGGGCGATATCTACGAGCATCGCCCGGGGCGCACCATCACCGAAACCGACAATACCTGGTTCACCCTGTTGACCATGAACACCCACCCCGCGCATTTCGACAAGGTATATGCGGCGGGTACGGAGTTTGGCCAACCGCTGGTATGCAGTCCCTTTACCGTGGCGTTGATGGTCGGCATGAGTGTGACCGATATCAGCCAGAAGGCCGTCGCCAACCTGGGTTGGGACGATATTCGTATGACCGCGCCCTTGTTTGTGGGCGATACCCTTTACGCGGAATCGGAAGTACTGGACAAGCGCGAGTCCAAGTCGCGCCCCAACCAGGGCATCGTTACCGTGCGCACCCGCGGCACCAAGCAGGACGGCACCGAAGTGTGCTCCTTCGTGCGCAAGGTGCTGGTGTGGAAGCGCGGTGCCGAAATGGAAGACAAGGTCAATTATTGATCCGGGCGAGCAGTAACAGGAGACAGCAATGAGCTGGACCGCAGAAGACGAGGCCGCGATTCTCGATACCATAGATCGCTTCGTGGCCAATGAAGTCGCACCGATTGCGCGGGAAAAAGATCTCGCCGACGAGTATCCCCACGAGCTGGTGGAAACCATGAAGTCCCTGGGACTGTTCGGTGCCACCATCGGTGAAAACTATGGTGGGCTGGCACTATCAGCCAGCACCTATGCACGTATCGTGCAGAAAATTTCCGCGGTGTGGATGGCGCCCGGTGGCATTTTCAATTCCCACCTGATCATGGCCGCCGCGATTGAGCGCTTTGGCACCGAAGAGCAGAAGCAGCGTTTTCTGCCGCTGATGGCGGAGGGCACCCTGCGCGGCGGTATTGCACTGACGGAGCCCAATGCTGGCTCCGACCTGCAGGCGATCCGCTGCGTGGCCAGACGCGATGGCGACGGCTATGTGGTCAATGGCAGCAAGATGTGGATCACCAATGCCCTGAATGGAAACTGCCTGGGCTTGCTGGTGAAAACGGACCCCAATGCGGAGCCGCGGCACCGTGGCATGTCACTGTTTGCGATTCGCACCAAGGATGATGCGGGCAACCTGCTGCCGGGAATCACCGTCAACAAGATCAAGAAAACCTGCTACCGCGCGATCGATACCGCTGAAGTGGTGTTTGAGGATTTCCGCGTGTCTGCGGAGGACCTGATCGGTGGCGAAGAGGGGCGCGGCTTCCACATGTCGGTGGGCGGCCTCGAACTCGGCCGCATCAACGTGGCCGCGCGCGGTGCCGGTATTGCCCAGGGCGCACTGAAACTGGCGGTACGCTATGCCACAGAGCGGGAAACCTTTGGCAAGCCGATTATCCAGCACCAGGCAATTCAGCTGAAACTGGGTGAAATGGCGGCGAAGGTCGAAGCCGCGAAACTGCTGGTGGAGCAGGCCGCGCGTATGTACGACAGCGGTCAGCGCTGCGACATGGAAGCGGGCATGGCCAAATATTTTGCCAGTGAGGCCGGCGTGTTCTGCGCCCAGGAAGCCATGCGTATTTTCGGCGGTTACGGTTTTTCCACCGAGTATGAAATCGAGCGCTACTACCGCGATGCCATGCTGATGTGTGTGGGCGAGGGCACCAACGAAATGCAACGTATCATCATCGCCAAGCAGTTGGCGGCGCGTGAGGCGGCCCTGTAATGCAGACGAAGCCACTGGCGGGCATTCGCGTCATTGCCGTGGAGCAGTATGGAGCCGGTCCTTTCGGCTCCATGCAGCTGGCGGACATGGGTGCCGAAGTCATCAAGATCGAAAACCCCACTACCGGCGGCGATATCGCCCGCCAGTCCGGCCCCTATTTTCTCGGGGATAACGACAGTGATTTTTTCCAGACCTTCAATCGCAACAAGAAGAGCCTGACGCTCGACCTGAAAAGTGCGGAAGGGCGGAAAATTTTCGAGCGCCTGGTGCAGAGCGCCGATATCGTGATGAACAACCTGCGCGGCGACCAGCCGGCAAAACTGGGGCTGGATTACGACAGCCTCGGTGCGGTAAAGCCGCAAATTATCTGTGGTCACCTTTCCGCCTACGGTCGCGACAATGATCGCGCCAGCTGGCCCGGATACGACTATCTGATGCAGGCGGAAGCGGGATTTATGCACCTGACCGGTGAGCCGGGCACGCCGCCTGCGCGCTTCGGCCTGTCGATGGTGGACTTCATGAGCGGGGTGACCCTCGCCATGGCCGTGCTTGGCGCACTGGTCGGCGTATTGCGCGGCGCCGCCGGGCGCGATGTGGATGTAAACCTGTTTGATGTCGCGGCCACCCAGCTGACCTATCCCGCCACCTGGTATCTGAATCGCGGTCATGAAACTGCCCGTGTACCGCGTTCCGGCCACCCGTCGACGGTACCCTGCCAGATCTATCGCAGTGCGGATGGCTGGGTATTTGTCATGGCGATGACGGAGAAATTCTGGCAGATCCTGGTGGAGGGGCTGGGGCGCACGGATCTGCTGGCCGACGAGCGCTTTGCCACGGTCGCAGCGCGGCGCCAGCATCGCGAGTTGCTTACGGAAATTCTGGATGCCGAGTTCTCCAGGCATCCCAACGCCCACTGGATGTCGATGTTTGCCGGTCGCCTGCCCCTGGCTCCGGTGAACAGTTTTGCCCAGGCCATGGAGAATCCCTGGCTGGCACAGACCGGCATGCTGCAGTCGCTACCACATGTTGACAATAGTCAATTCAGGCTGCTGGCAAGCCCGTTAAAATTTGACGGAAACAGGCCCACTGGAACTGGCTGTTCTGCGCTCGGTGCAGACAGCGATGACCTGCTAATCGGGCTCGGATATTCCGCCGCAGAAATCGCAGCGTGGAGGAACGGGCAGGTTATCTGAGTTGGGCGTCACTCTGTTCTGACCGGAGGCATTTTGCCCAATGAAGCTGCAAGGCATACGTGTCGTCGACCTCTCGCTGTTCCTGCCAGGTCCGCATCTGACCATGTTGATGGCGGACCACGGGGCAGAGGTGATCAAGGTCGAGCCACCGTCCGGTGAGCCGACACGCCATATCGGGCTGCGTAAAAATGGCGAAACCGTATGGTTTCGCAACACCCACCGCGGCAAGAAAAGTCTCTGCCTCAATCTCAAGGACGCGGAGCAGAAGGCGCAGTTGCTGGCACTGATTGACAGTGCCGACGTGTTTGTCGAGGGCTTCCGCCCCGGTGCCATGGCCCGCCTGGGTCTGGACTACGCCACCCTTAGCGCGCGCAATCCCGGTCTCGTCTACTGTTCCATTTCCGCGTTCGGCCAGTCCGGTCCCAAGAGCCAGAAGCCGGCGCACGATCTCAGTATCCAGGCAGAATCCGGAACAGTATTCCTGAACGAGGGGGCCGACGGTGAACCCTGTTCTCCCGCGATGCCGGTGGCCGATATGGCCGGGTCACTGATGGCACTTTCCGGCATACTCATGGCGTTGCTGCGTCGCCAGCAAACCGGGCGTGGCGATTATCTCGATATTTCCATGCAGGACAGCCTGGTGGCCTGGCTACCCAATGCCCTCGGGCCGGTGTTTGCGGAGAACCGCTCGCCGGTCGTCAAACAGGAACGCTCCTGGGGCGGCAATGCGATGTATCGAATTTATCGCACTGCCGACGGCAGGCACCTGACCCTGGGTGGCAGTGAAATCAAGTTTGCTGAAAATCTCTTCGATAAACTGGGTCGGCCGGATTTGGCACAAGTCTGTGAGCGGTCGCCCGGTGAGCAGGAGGAAGCGATCGAGTTTCTGCGGCAGGAATTTGCCGGTCGGACACTGGCACAGTGGAGCCAGTGGTTTGAGGGGCTCGACGTCTGCTGGTCGCCGGTGCGCCTGCTGCATGAGGCGCTGGAGGAAGAGCACCTGTGGCAGCGGCAGATGGTATTTGAAGACGACGCAGGCAACCGCCATCTGGGCGTGCCGATCAAGTACTTGCACGAGCCCGCCCAGGTAAATACCCGTTTGCCAACATTGGGCGAGCACAATCAGAGCCTGCTGCCTATGGGGCAGGAAATCTGACAGAAAAAATCACACATAAATAAGAAACGAGTGATCTCACTAAAGCGGAAACGCGTAAACAGTGCAGATCAATAACAGACTGAGGTGGTAATCATGTTGACGAACCTTTGGTATGTGGCGGAGTGGTCCAAAGCGGTAAAAGACAAGCCGGTACGGGTCAAACTGCTGGGGCAGAACTTCGTTCTGTTCCGCGACAAGAGCGGCAAGGTGAACTGCCTGAGTGATGTGTGTATCCATCGCGGCGGCTCATTGTCCAAGGGCTGGACGACCAAGCGCGATTGCGTGGCCTGCCCTTATCACGGCTGGGAGTTCGATGCCGAAGGCAAGGTGCAGTTCATTCCGTCGCGAGGGGAGGGTGCGCCCATTCCCGAGCGTGCACGTATCGACGCCTATCCCACGGAAGAACGCTACGGCATGATCTGGGTGTTTATGGGTGACCTGCCGGAGGAAGAGCGCTATCCGATTCCGGAATTTCCCGAATACGAGGATAAGGCCAACTGGCGCGCCGTTGAGGTCGAATATAACTGGAAGGGCTCGGTGGATCGCGTGGTCGAGAATGGTATCGACATTGCGCATACATCCTTTGTGCACCCCGGTTTCGGTTACCAGGAAATGGCGGACAAGAACCAGATCCTCAAGGTGGATCGCGGTGAGTACTGGGGTTCTTCCGATAACGTGCTCTACCCGCCGCAGTTGCAGGGTAATCTCGGGTTGATGAAGTTTTTCCGTCGCGACAAAGAGGCCACCTACGTAACGCCATCTTTCTATTTGCCCGGACACTGTGTGCGCCTGCATATCAAGGTGAACTCCTGGATGCAGATGATCATTTTTGATGCCAACACGCCCGTTGATGAAAACACCACCCGCTCGTTCGCGGTGCAGGTGCGGAATTTCTTCAAGTTACCAATTTTTGATGGCGGTGCTGTAAAGCGTACCCGCAAGGTATTTGGTGAAGACGGTGATATCGTCGCGGATCTTTCGCCCAATTACCTTCCAGAATCCCTTGAGCATGAAGTGTCTGTGGAGCAGGATAAGTTCATGAGCGCCTGGCGTATGATCCGCAGAAAGCATATCGAGGAAAAGGGCTGGAAAATTGACAGCAAAGCCATGAAGCCTTTTGAGGGCGAAAAGGTTTTCACCATTCCCTCGCCGGCCCGCCGCACCAATCCACACTTCAAGTGGGCGCTGGATACCGTGCCGCTGGTAGCGCCAACCCGACGCTCAGCGGTTGTAGAGGTGACTTCTGAATCGGAGCCGGCTTGCTAAGCCGCGTTCCATTTCAAAGGGTCTAAAAAAGCCGCGCAATTCTTGCGCGGCTTTTTTATTTATAGATGTTTATCCATACATAAAAGACTTATTGCGCCGAATCGGTAGCTCGCTGTGCAACCGCGCTTGCTGAAAGTCGCTTGGCCAGCAGCGGGAGCGTTAGCACGAAGCTGGCGGCGCAGAACGGGATGAATCTCTCTGCCCAGTCGCCGGGTGTATTGGGGAGCAGGTAGAGAGTAACCGCGAGTACGAATCCCGTGACAATGGAGTTTGCCACGCTCCGGGTGGAGAGCTGGAGCCCGGCCAGTCGCGCAAGTACCGTGGGGCCAAATGCCGATCCGATGGCAATCCAGGCAAACAGCACCCGCTCAAAAATGGTTGCGGGCAGAAACAGGGCCACAAGTACCGCCAATACCGCAACCGCTGTCATCGACAGCCGCGACAGCAGCAGTTCTCGTCCTGGCAGCAGACGCTGCAATTTCAGGTCGTGGGAGATGGTCGAGGCGACAACCAGCAGCATGCTGTCCGCAGTGGACATGATTGCCGACAGTACCGCGGCCAACAGCAGCGCAGCGACAACAGGGTGAAGCAGTCGCTCGGAGAGCTGGAAGAACAGGGCTTCCGGGTCTGCGAGATCCGGCAGGATGATCCTGCCCAAAATCCCCAGTGCAAACATGCAGAGAAAAATCAGGGTAATCCAGCCAATGGCCAGCAGCTGTGCGGTCTTCAGTGCGCGATCGTCCCGCAAGGCCATGAAACGGTTCAGCAGGTGCGGTTGGCCGAGTGTTCCTATGCCCACGGCAAGGCTGCCGAGAATGAAGCCCACGGCGGCAAGGCCGGTATTTTTCCCGGTCAACGTCAGGTTGGCACGGTCGAACATACCCGAGGCCTGTACCGCCTCCCAGCCACCGAGATGAACGAATGCGGTGGTGGGAAGCAATATGGCCGCGACAAACATTAACCCACCCTGCAGGGTATCGGTAATGCTGGCGGCCCAGAAACCACCCAGGAAGGTGTAGACGGTGATGATGGTCGCACCGAGGATCAGGCTCTCGGCTAATGGCAGGTTAAACACCGCGGAAAAGGTGGTCGCGGACCCCTGGAATTGCGCCGCGATGTAGAAGATAAAAGACAGCAGGATGACCGCGGAAGCGATACGGGCGACCGTGGTTGTCTTCCCCTGCGTGTCTTGTGTCGGGTCTTCGGCGAGAAACTCTGTCAGCGTTAACTGGTCCCTGCTGCGAGTGTGTCGCATCAGGCGAGGTGCAATCCATATCCAGGCCACCGCACAACCGGCGATGGCACCTGCAGCAATCCAAATAGAAGGCAGCCCCAGTACATAGGCTACGCCGCTCATGCCCAGCAGGGTCCACGCCGATGCACTACTGGCGCCGTAACTGATGGCGGCAACCACCGGCCCCAGATTGCGCCCGCCGAGAAAATAGTCGGTAGTGCTTTTGGTGCGTTGTTGGGACCAGAAGCCAATCAGCAACAGTATTGCCTTGTAAAAAATCAGCGTATAGACCGCGACCGAAATGTCCATGGGTATGTCCGTTTTATTATTAATTGCAAACGTTAATGTCTGGACAACCCGACCATAGCCTCACCATCGCCAATTATCTTGACTTTCGCGACAGCCATAGGAGATGGGCCTTCCTTCCAGCGCTTGTGCAAGCTTCTCGCCATATCTTTAGCGCTAAAAGCATATCAATAGTTTTTTATGGCTGTTGTTGATAAATCGCAAGAGTGGCAGCGCAAGCCTCATCATGCTGTGCGCGGCAGTAGGTGAGGGGGGGTAACGGATGGCTAGCCGCGCGCCTTGCTTCATACCCGCTGAAGGCTCAAACATGGTGCGCCAGGGCCAATAGAAGGGGAAAACTGCCAGTATTTAGGGCGCTACAGCATTCGTTCAGGTATGCCCAGATCCAACACTCGGGAAAAAATTGATTTTTATCAATTTTTCAACATTTTCATGTTAAAAGTTATATTGATAGGTCATTTGCCGGTTGGTACTGTGCTGATGGAGTAAAAAAACCAACCTCGGGTTACGTCGGCAAAGGGACTTTGGATCCGTCCTGTCCATGATTTTGCCCTTAATGTTGTTGCAGACCACTCAGGCGTGAATAAAAGCAAATAAGCCCTGGAGGGATAGATGTCCAAGTTCAAGCGGCAGCCGCTCTATATCGCGGTCGTGGCAGGTAGTCTCGCATCAACAGCTCTTGCAGCCACGGATGAAGGTGTTAGCCAAACCGGCATGTCCACACGGGTGCAACCGGTGCTGGAAGAGGTGACGGTAACTGCGCGTAATCGTACGGAAAGCCTGCAAGAGATTCCGGTCGCGATCAACGCATTCTCGGCAAAGGATATCGAACGATCCGCTATGCAGGATCTTCGCGATGTTGTACGCAGTTCCCCGGGACTCGTATACGACTCTTCCGGCACGATCGCCACGGGCGCAATCAGCATTCGCGGTTTGAGCCAGCCCGGCTTGATCGGTGACGACACCAACGTGGCGATGTTTGTCGATGGTGTGTATGTTTCGGGCCGTGCGTCTACCTTTTTGCCGATGATGGGGCTGGAGCGTATCGAGGTGGTACGCGGGCCACAATCCGCAATTTATGGCCGCAATGCTTTCTCCGGTGCCATGAACTACATCACGGCAAAGCCGGGTGAGGAGTTTGAAGGCAAGTTCGAGGTTACCGGTGGTGCCGAGGGGCAGGCGGGGATTAGTGGCCGGGTGGCGGCTCCAATAGGAGACAAACTCGCGTTTAGCCTGGATGTTGTCAATTCCGAGTCCGGTTCGACCTTCAAATACAAGGACGAATACCTGGGGGCGATCGACAACGAAGCCCAGCGTCTGCGTGTGCTGTTCAACCCCTCCGACACCCTCGAATTTGATTTCTCTGCCGCGCATGTTGATATGCAGGAGCATCACAATGCCGGTTACGAAATCGAGAGAAATGCTGAGATCCCGTTCGGGGAGATTTCCGATCCCACGCATCCGCCATTTTTGTGGCCGGTTGGGCCAGATGGTGTGTCCGGGCCGTTTGGACCGTTTGGACCCGCTGGTGAGTACAACACGGCCACCAATACCCTCACGCCAGCCGCTATCGCGCTGTTGACCGGTTCACCCACCGCCTACTACGGTGAGGCGACAGCGGGAGATCCGGATGGCTTTGCCGGCACCGCATTCGGTGTAACCAATAAGTCCGATCTGTACAGCATGCGTGTGAACTGGGATGTGGGTAATGTGACCCTTACCTCTATTACCGCGGCATCCGATACAGAGACCCGCTCCCTGATGGGGTATGCAAACGCCTATCTGGCACCCACCATGGTGTTCGCACCGGTTATCCCGGTCGATACCGGGGCAGGCCCGGTCACCGCGACCGGCGATATGCCCAACTATGTCGGGGAGTTTTCTCTGGGGGGCACAACCGCCTACCTGCTTAACGTAAACGCCTACAACTACGGTGGTCAGCCCAACGATGATCGCAAAGTGCTGAGTCAGGAATTCCGTATCCAGTCCAGTGACTCCGGTGCCTTGCAGTGGAGTGCGGGCTTGCTGTATTCCGAAACTGAGCTGGATCAGTGGCTGACATCCAGCGCGCTGGCAGCCAGTGGCAGCCCGTACGGCGATGACGTCAATAGTGCGTCGGTTGCGGCCTCCGCCCTGGCGGTGGATGAAAATGGCAACCCCCTGAAAATTAGCCAGACCAATTACACTACGGATATGTATTCCGCGTTCGCTGCACTGGCCTACGACGTGACCGACAAATTGAATGTGGGTGTGGAGGCCCGGTATACCAAGGAAGACAAAGTTGCCGACAATGTGCTGTATTTTACCGGTGCTCAGGGGCTGCAGGAAGGAAGCTGGGACTGGATATCTCCTCGCCTGATCGCCACGTATATCTATGATGAATACACCACCTTCTACCTGAACATAGCGGAGGGTACCAAGTCCGGTGGTATCAATGGCGGTACGCCGCTGGAGTCAGAGATTACTTACGACCCGGAAAAAAATGTGACCTACGAGCTCGGTGCCAAACGCACTGTGCTGGACGGGCGCGGTTACATGAACATCGCCCTGTACCAGATCAACTGGGATGACCAGCAGATCCGCCAGTTCTCCCAATACTCCGATGGCGCCTCTATGCCGTCTGCGATCGTGTCTAACCTGGGTGAGGTGGAAATCCGTGGTGTGGAAATAGAGACCGCGTTCCAGGTCAGTGACAACTGGAGCTTCCACTCAGCGTACACCTTCAATGATGCCGAGGTAGTAAAAGGCTCGCAGAGCGCGACGTTTGGTTTCGTGGATTACGAGGCGATGGGCCTGGATTCTACGAATTATTCGTACTGCGTCGATGTATTCGATTTCACGGCTGCAAACAGCAGAAACTGTCTGGTACCGAGTAACGGACCGCAGGTGTCTGACGGGGATCTTTCCGGCAAGGAAATGGTGAACAATTACCGCAATACCTTCAGTGCCGGTTTCCGCTACAGCCGAGACCTGTGGAACGGTATGGAGTTCTATACTGACGTGAGTTCAGTGTGGAAAGACAAGCGCTATATCAATACCGTCAATACACTCTGGATCGACGCCCACTGGGATACAAACCTGATCGCAGGCGTGGAGGGTGACAACTGGTACACCAAGCTCAGTGTCAAGAACCTGTTGGATGACGACACCCCGAGCAGCACTTATAGCCCCTACATCTGGACCCAGGAGCAGATCCCTGCGGTCATCAATCGTATGGGACGTATGACCAGCTTGAGTGTTGGATATCGGTTCTAATGCGCTGTCCGGGATTTCGTGTGTGATATTGCCCGCTTCGGCGGGCATTATTCAAATTGTTGCCACATCAATCACATAGCGATAGCGGGCCTGTTTATTCTCCACCTTTGCCCAGGCGTCGTTGATCTGTTCCGCGCTGATCACCTGTATTACTGGCAAAATTTTGTTGTCAGCACAGTAATTGACTACATCCTGGGTATCTTTCATACCGCCGATCAATGACGCATTGAAGTTGACCCGGGAGGCGGCAAGACCGAGGTTGTTCATGGCGATTTCAAATTTTTCTGGCATACCTACGTAGGTAAAAGTTCCCTGTGGCTTGACCACGGAAATGTAGGAGCCTATGTCGTGCTGATAGGGAATCGTGGAGATCATGTAGTCCAGCTTGCCCTTATAAGGGGCCAGTTTTTTGGCATCGTCCACGACGATCACTTCCTTGGCACCGAAGGCCTCGATATCTTTAACCTTGTACGAGGAGGTGGTGAAGGCATACACGTCTGCCCCCTTGGATACCGCCAGCTTGACCGCCATATGCCCCAGTCCGCCGATGCCCGCAACGCCCACTTTGTCGCCTTTTTTGAGCTCGGCCTTGAGGATGGGCGAGTAGGTGGTGATTCCCGCACACCGTAATGGTGCGGCTTCCTGGAAGCTGATGTTCTCCGGTATATGCACCGCGAAATGGTCGTTGACCACAATGTTGGTGGAATAGCCGCCCTGGGTGATGCCCGTGGGGGAGCGCTTGTCCGGGTAGCCGTAGGTAAACAGGGTCTCGGCGCAGTACTGCTCCTCATTTTCCTTGCAGTCCTTGCACTCCAGGCAGCTGTCAACCATGCAGCCAACGCCAGCTCTGTCGCCGACTTTGAACTTGGTGACATTCTTGCCCACAGCGGCAACCACGCCGACGATTTCGTGCCCCGGCACCTGCGGGTATTGCTGCGGTCCCCAGTGCCCCTTCATCTGGTGGATGTCGGAGTGGCAGATACTGGCGTATTTGATGTCGATAAGGACATCGTTGTCACCGACCGGGCGGCGTTCGAATTCCCACGGCACCAGCTTGCCGGAAGTGTCTATTGCTGCGTAACCCTTGGATTTAAGGTTGTTTCCCGGGTTTTCGGCGGCAAAAAGACGGGATGAGTTGGCAAGCAGGGCGCCGCCACCGACCAGTGCCGAGCGGTACATGAATTGACGGCGGTTCAGTTCTTTTTCTGCCATAAAAATTGCCTCTCCAAAAGCTATGTTGTGTGGATGATGGAGTGATTCGGGAAACCTGGTGGGTTTCACTCTTTGTTGGCGAGCACGCCCTGGATCGCCTGCCGGGTTTTTGATCCTGCCTGCTCACCGACGGTGTCACTCAGTACGCTGGCCAGAGCGGTTAGCTGTTGCTTTGTCAGCCCGACGTTGTTGGCGATGGCGATGTGGGAATTCAGCTGGGATTCCACCCCATCCATGCTCGCAAGGGCGGACACCGTGGCAATTTCCCGCGCTTTGTAGTCAAGAATCCCGCGGCCGAAGAGGTCGCCAAACAGGTGGCTTTGCAGGAATTCATTGATAGCGGGGGCGAAATCGAACAGCGGGCCGGTTACCGGCTTCCCGACCAGTTCCGTCTGTACTTGCTCGCCGAATTCCCGGCTGGTTTTGCCTGCCGGCAGGGCGCTGGCTTCCTTGCCTACCGGGTCCTCGATGCCCGCTGCCTTGCGTGTCTCGATCCTGTTCATCAGGGTTGCCAGGCCGTTCAGTGCACGGGGAAATCCTGCGTAGGCGTAGAGGTGGATCATGATTTCCTTGATTTCATTTACGCTCAGTCCTGCGTCTAAACCCGCGACAATCGCCGCATCCAGGCGTTGTAAGTCGCCGCTTGCGGTAAATGCCGCAACCGGAATCATGTGCTGCTGGTTCGGGGTCAGTGCGTCCGCACTGTTGCTGCTTTTCATATTCATCGTCCGTTGATTGTTGCCCTGATATTCGGCATCCGTGACCTTCTCTTTCCATACGACGTTTTCACCATTCTTGCTGCCGGTGACGACAAGGTGCGTCATCGGGCTGGCGGGCGTCGCGCCGTGCCAGTGATCGATATCGGGAGGGCACCAGATGGCGTCCCCCTGCTTGATTTCGACGACTTTGCCATCGCGGGTTCCGGTGAGACCGGTGCCTGATGTCACCACCATATGCTGGCCGGCGGGGTGGCTGTGCCAGGCAGTTCTGGCACCGGGCTGGAAGGTGACGTATGCGCCGGAGTAATGCGCGGTATCGTTGCCGGGAAACAACATCTGTACTTGTACGTCGCCGGTAAAGTAAGCCTCTGGACCCTTGAAGGATTTTTGTGTGCCGGCGGAGTAGAAAGTCTGGGAAGCGGCCGACGGCGCAGTGGAAAAAGCGAAATTGGCTGCACTCGCCGTCAAAGCAAATAGTACCGATCTGAAAAACCAACCTTGATTTTGCATACTTCAAGCTCCTTCAGCTGCTGTACCTGATTGCTGTCAGAGACATCGGTCTGGACGAGCGCCCGGTTTGCCAAATTCAGTTCTTTTGCCAGTGTCTGCAGGCGATCGAGGCGGCGAGCGCCCAGGACCAGTTTTGCGCCCTGCTGGGTAAGCAGCCTTGCGGTGGCCTCACCCAGCCCGCTACTGGCGCCGGTAATCACTACGACCTTGCCCTGGATATTCTCTGTCATCATTTCACCCTCCGGTTTCGGTTTGACATCGATAGCAATGTGCATGGCTGTGTATTTTCATGAGTGCAGCCGTGAATCAGTAGGGCATTGATCTTGTTTTCTTGCCTGATCCTATGAGTCTTGTGAGAAATGGTGGTGGCGGGAAAGGGGCCGGAGTACAGTGGTGGCAATGAGGAGGCGCGAGGCAAAAATGGCAAATCGACACCATAACCAAGGCGTGATCAACGGCGAGCAGGGTGCGGATATCGATACCCTCCACCAGTCAATGGCGGGCGTAATTTCGCAATGGGTGGCAGCGGAGCCTGACTTTACAACGCCTATCCCCAATTTAAATTTCTTCCGGCGCGATGTGCCCTCACAGCCGGACTTCTGCTTGATTGAGCCCAGTGTGGTGTTGGTAGTTCAGGGCGAGAAAAAGATCGCGATTGGCAGCGAGGAATATCCCTACGATACGTCGCACTTTCTGATTACGTCGCTGGATCTTCCCGCAACTTCCCAGGTTATCTCCGCGAGCCCGGAGAGGCCTTGTCTGGGGTTTGCCCTGAAGCTCGATTTGCGCATGCTCGCGGAGCTGGTTGCGCAAGGTAACGTGCCGGCGCCGCAGGTACGGACCGCAAACAGTAGCATTGGCCTCGGCACGGTGACCAAGGAAATTCTCGAGCCGTTTCATCGCCTGCTGAAACTGATGGAAGAACCGCAAGCGATCAGTGTGCTCGCGCCATTGATCGAGCGTGAAATTCATTTTCGGCTACTCTTGAGTGATCAGGCGGCACTGGTGCGACAGATAGCCTCGGTGGACAGTCACGGCTACCGGGTGGCAAAGGCGATCGATTGGCTGAAATTGCACTTTGCTTCATCACTGAGGGTGGAGGAGTTGGCTGCCCGTGTGCAGATGAGTGCACCGACGTTTCACCACCATTTTCGTCAGCTCACGTCCATGAGCCCGCTGCAATATCAGAAGTGGCTGCGACTGAATGAGGCAAAGCGCCTGATGCTGAATGAGCACCTGGATGCGGCGAGCGCGGCTTTTCAGGTTGGCTACGAGAGCCCCTCACAGTTCAGTCGCGAATACAGCCGCCTGTTTGGTGCGCCTCCCAAACGGGATATAGAGAGGCTGCGCAGCCAGACGAACTGGGTGGCCTGAATCAAATTATCCGCAAGATTTATTGATCAAAGAGGATTAACGATGGATATGGAAATTTATCGGGTCGGCTCTCGACCGTCGGTGGAAGGACCGAGTGAGTGGTTTACCGGTCGTGTTCGCATCGATCCGCTGTTCAATCCCACGGAGCCGGCTCGCACCTCGGCGGCATTGGTGACGTTCGAACCGGGTTCCAGGTCAGCGTGGCACACACATCCCCTGGGGCAGCATCTTATTGTCACTGCCGGTGTCGGTTGGACCCAGTGCTGGGGTGGACCGAAAAAGGAAATCCGCATGGGGGACGTGGTCTTTTGTAATTGCGGGAAAAAGCACTGGCACGGTGCTACTGACGCAACCGGGATGAGTCATATTGCGGTTCAGGAGGCCTTGGATGGCTCGGTGGTTGAGTGGCTGGAGAAAGTAAGTGATGAGCAGTATTTGTCGCCGGTGGTGGAAGATTAGTGCGGGTTGATGTTTTGGAGGGCGGGGCAGTGGGGAGGATGGACTCAAAAAACACTTTGGTGTTTTTTGACCCTGCGGGCTCGCTGCGCTCGGTCTCAACTCGCGTTGCGAGTTGATCGAACCGGGAGGTTTGTCCACCGCCCGAATGTGCCATACAAAAAAAGGCCCGATCCTTTCGGATCGGGCCTTTTTTTGTATGGCGCACTCGGGAGGATTCGAACCTCCGACCGCTCGGTTCGTAGCCGAGTACTCTATCCAGCTGAGCTACGAGTGCGTCGAGGTCGCGAACAATAGAGATTGTTCCGGAATGAGTCAAGCGATTTCGATTTTTTTTCAGGGGAATCGCCGAGGTCCGAATAATTATCGGCCATCGAATTGATTTCCGATAATTTTGCCTGCGGTTACGCGAGAGCCTCCGCAGGCATTGATAAATCAATATTCCAGCAACACGGGGTACTTCAAATACTGCTGGTCATAATATGGGCTGCGCAGATAAAAGAAATTCATCCGCGCCGCCGGGTCATCGGCAAAGGCCTTGTCCTGCAACCGCTTTTCAAACTCTTCTTTCACTTTCGGATCGAACGCCAGCACCTTTTCCGCAAGTGGTACCAGCGCGTAGGGTTCTGCGTACTCGGTGCGCTGGAAAATCTGGTTGAAAAACCCCCACTGGAAAAACGAGTCCGGGCCGCGCGGGTCGAGCAGGGTGGTGGCCAGTTGACCGAGGGGTTGATCGGTGCTGACTTTTACGTAGTTGTTCAACTGGGCCTCTACGGGTTTTTCAGTGAACTGTCCCTCCACACGGAAGTGTCCTTCAAACGGTGCTTTGGAGAACTCGTGGGCCTGTACGGTGAACTGGGTCAACGGGGCAGAAGTATTGCCTGATTCGCTGATCTCAATACCGTGAGACTTGAGCCGGGAAATCACCAGATCTTCGTGGCGCGGGATATAGAAGGCGTTCGGAATACGCACTTCGATGGCTTTCACCTCGTCCCGGTAGACCGGCAGATTCAGGTAGTCTTTGGCCTTGCCAAGCCACACCACTTCCTCCCGGCCACTGATGGGATTCATCTTTTTCTCGTAGGCCATACCTTTGAACGGCTTGTCGGCGTAGACGCTGAGATCCGGGGTTTCACTGGCGCGCCACGCGAGCACCTGGGTCTGCGGGCGGCGCTTCTGGTCACTGCTGATGGCGGCGGTGAGGGCCTCGCCTTTTTCCGCGAGGGTGTTCAACGCGGCCTTGATAAATACGTAGGTGCCGAGTACCCGCTGGCGGAAGGGCTTCAGGGAGTGGTTTTCGATCAGTACCGTGGGGGTATGACGCAGGTCGCCGAGGCCATTGGAAAAGCGCGGGCTCGCGGTCCAGTGGCTGACACCATCGGCAAACTCGGCGCTGTTGATACCGAATACCAGCGGTCCCGGGATATGTCCGGCAGCGCTCAGTGCCGCATCCATGTCGCTCTGGAACTGCTGCTCGAGCCAGCGAGCGGTGGCGGGGGAGTCACTGGAGAACTCACCGTTGTAGCCGTAGGTGATGTCGTACTGGTAGTCCTCGCCATCGGTGACGTGGATGTCCAGGTACAGTTCCGGCTGATAGTCGTTGATGACGCCCATCACCGCGCGCAGTTCCGGCGTATCCAGTTTGGTGTAGTCGCGGTTCAGGTTGAGGTTGTTGCCGTTGGTGCGCCAGCCGGCGTTGTTGGGGCCGCGCTGGTTCATACGTGAATAGAGGCTCGCGCGCTCGTGGCCATCCACGTTCAGGATGGGGATGACCAGCAGGTTGACCCTCTGAATCAGAGTGCGCAGCTCGGCATTGCCGTTCACATAGTCGCGCAGCAGCATGAAGCTTGCGTCCTTGCCGTCAATTTCGCCGGAGTGGATGCCGGCCTGGGCCAGCAGCGTCGGCTTGCCGTTTGATCGCGGGTCGCTGCCGTCGGCGCTGAGGGTGATCAGCTGAATGGCGCGGCCGCTGGCGGCATTGCCGATGTCCCGAACCTGAATGTCCTTGCTGGCCGCCGCCAGCTTCTTGGCGAAGCCGCGGGTAGTCTCGTAATCCGGGGTGGTGGCGAAATTCGCAGCCTCGGCCGGGGTGACCCATTCCCCGCTGGTGACGATGAGGGATTCCGACTGGCCTTTCCACGGCAGCAGCGGCGGCAGTGGTGCGGTGAGCCCGGCCTGTTTATCGATAGTGGTTGCGGTGGCACTTATGGAGAGTGCGAGTGTGTTGAGCGCAAGGAACACCGCCGTACACAACCGCTTGCCGGCGGTTTTCCCGTACTGGGATGGGATGTGCTGGGCGGATCTGGTGACTGTCATACCGTAACGATTCCGATGCTGTGCCGTGTGTCCGGCTAATGGTTATGGAGTTTCGGTGGAGTGGGGCTGGTTCTGTTGGGGTGTTGCCTAGGCTGGCAGCGACCATCCGAATTCTTGCATCAGCGTGTGAAAGCAGCCCCGGGGATTGGCCCGCAGATCGAGCGGTGCATTGGTGACCGGGTGCTGTATACACAGCCGGTAGGCGTGAAGCATTAGTCTCGCACACTGCAGCTGTTCCGCGAAGAAGCGGTTGTGGGTCGACTTGCCGTATTTGGGGCAGCCGATCAGTGGGTGGTGGATGTGCTTGAAGTGCCGGCGTATCTGGTGGCGGCGGCCGGTGATGAGTTCCACTTCCACCAGGGAATAGCGGCTACATGGATAGCGGTCGACCTCGAACGGCAGTTCCACCGTTGCCAGGCGACGGAAATGGGTAATGGCCTCCTGGCGAGGCAGTTCACTCTTGGGGCGTTTGCGCTGGTGCTTGAAGTCCGCCACCGGCGGCAGCGGGTGATCGATGACACCCTGTTCCGGGCAATAACCACGGCATACCGCCAGGTATTGTTTGGTAGAGGTTTCACTGTCGAGCTGGGCCTGCAACGCCGCGGCCACTTCACCGCTTTTGGCGAAGACGAGGACGCCGGAGGTGGGCTTGTCCAGCCGGTGTACCGGATAGAGGTGGCAACCGGTCAGGTCCCGCAGGTACTGGAGCAGGATTTGGGTTTCATGGCGGTCGATGTCCGAGCGATGCACCAGCCAGCCCTCGGGTTTGTAGGCGGCGATGAGGTGCTCGTCCTCATAGATCAGTTCCGGCGTATCGACATGGCTTACGCTGTCAGGGCCAGTCACTGAGTGGCCCCACATATACCCAGCGTTTCTTGTACAGCTTGAACAGGGAGATCTCGTGCAGCGCGGATTCGCCGTCGCCGTCGCGATACCAGGCCTTGAATTCGACGATGGATTTCTTCAGCCCCTGTTTGCTTTTGATGACTTCCAGCCGGCTCCACTGGGTGGTGAGGTCGTCCGCGCCCAGCTCCGGGCAGGTGTCCGGATGCCAGCTTTTGCGCAGGTAGGGCAGGTTGCCGGTCACGTAGGCGGAGAAGCGGCTGCGCATCAGTGCTTCCGCGGTGTTGGGGTAGGCCTGGCCGGAGAGATAGAGGTTGCAACACTGGGCAAAGGGTTTGCCGGAGCAGCAGGGGCAGAGCTGGAGCATGGAAACGTCTGTTCGGGTTCGTTGGCCGATATTCGGAAAGTTGGCGGCATGATAGCAGCGGCGTAACGGACTGGCAGGTCAATTATTCCGGGGAAACGTGCGCCACAGCTGCTAGGCTTCAGAAAGTGGTAACTGATTGCGCGGGTACAGGGGATATGAAGTATTGGACCCTCTGCTTCGGATCGACGTCCGTTTGTGTCGCCGCTGGTGCGGTGATCGGCTACCTGATGTCCGGTGCCGCGGTAGCGCAGACGGTGGAAAGTGGCCAGCAACTGCAGGGCGGTCAGAGCCCGAGCCTGGCGTTCTGCCAGGAGAGATTCCTCGAAAAAGATGACGGGCTGCTCCGCTGTAACTGGGCGGTTAACTTCAATTTTGCCTGCTTTGTGTCCTACCCATCCAACAAGGTGGTCCAGGTGGGTTCGTTACTCTCCGAGCCGGAGGTGGTGGGGGAGTGCGATAACGGCGAGCGCATTGTCAAAATCCTGCATTACTAGGGTCCGTATTTACCTACCAGCCCCGGAGTTCGCGCGCGGGGGCCTATCGGCGGCAAGCGCGGCGGAAATGCTGTGCCGAAACAGTCCCGTTGAATCCCTTTCACTTCTCTGAACTTTTGTCAGAAATGGCACGCTCGGCCTAGGCTTGCGGCACGTGGCGCATTCCCGGAATACTGTTAGCATACGTTTTCCATTAGCGGGTGTTCCCGATAAAAGTGTTCCCGTGTAAGGGAATCCAGATACATAAAAACCAGATCCATAAAAATAGGAGGGGGGATGCAGTTCACTCTGAACTCGAACACGGCTGCGCGACGCCTGTTGGCGGTGGCGTGCGGTGCGATGCTGGCAACCGCGCTGGTGTCCTGCGGAGACGACAAGCAGGAAAAGAGTAAGGGGCCTGATTTTGCGCGTCAGGGCGCCTTTCCTTCTAGCTATAAGGCTGATGAAGCGGCGCCGGTGCTGATTCGCGGGGCGACGGTACTGACCGGCACCGGCGAGCAGCTGCCCAGTACCGATATCCTGCTGAAAGAGGGCAAGATCGCGGCCATTGGCGAGGGGCTCAAGGCTCCGAAAAAAGGCCTGGTCGTCGAGGGTGCCGGCAAGTGGGTAACCCCCGGGATTATCGATGTCCATTCCCACCTCGGTGATTACCCCGCACCAGCGATTGAATCCTCCCAGGACGGCAACGAAATGACCTCGCCCAATACCGCACAGGTGTGGGCGGAGCACTCGGTTTGGACCCAGGACCCCCAGTTTGCGCTGGCACTGGCAGGTGGCGTCACCACGCTGCAGATTCTGCCGGGCTCCGCCAACCTGTTTGGCGGTCGCGGGGTGACCCTGAAAAACGTACCCGGGCGCAGCGTGCAGGACATGAAATTCCCCGGTGCCCCCTACGGCCTGAAAATGGCCTGCGGCGAAAACCCGAAACGGGTATACGGCGGAAAGGGCAGCCTGCCGTCCACGCGCATGGGCAATGTGGCGGGCTATCGCCAGGCCTGGATCGATGCCGCGGCCTACCGCGACAAGTGGGATAACTACGAGAAAAAGGGCGGTGACGCGCCGGAGCGGAATCTGCAGCTGGAAACCCTTGCGGGCGTGTTGAACGGCGAGATCCTGGTGCACAACCACTGCTACCGCGGAGAGGAAATGGCGATCATGATGGATATCGCCAAGGAGTTCGGTTTCCAGATCTCCACCTTCCACCACGCGGTGGAAGCCTACAAGGTGGCGGACCTGCTGGCGGAGAACAATGTATGTGCCGCAGTGTGGGCGGACTGGTGGGGGTTCAAGCACGAGGCCTTCGACATGACCGAGGCCAATCTCGCGATCATTGACCAGGCCAAGGCCTGCGGCATGATTCACTCGGATTCGGAAATCGGCATCCAGCACCTGAACGAGGAAACCGCCAAGGCCATGGTGGCGGGCCAGCGCGCGGGCCTTCACATCGAGCCGCGCCACGCTGTGACCTGGATGACCCTGAACCCCGCTAAAGCCCTGGGCATCGACAAGGTCACCGGCAGCCTGGAAAAGGGCAAGATGGCAGATCTGGTCGTGTGGTCGGGCAATCCGTTCAGCGTCTACAGCAAGGCGGAAAAGGTCTTTATCGACGGCAATCTTATGTACGACCGCAATGACCCCGAGCGTCAACCCCGCAGCGATTTTGAGCTGGGTATTCTGGACGCGGAAGGTGCGCGTCTGCCCCTGAGCGGCCACAAATCCCTGGAGGGCGGAAAATGATGAGCGTCAATACATTCACTCCCAACAAAATGTTCAAGGTCACCACGCAGATCGCCGTGCTGGTTTTCGCCGGGATGACCTGGGCCGCGCAGGCACAGACCGTGCTGGTCAAGGATGCAAAGATCATCACCCTGAGTGATCAGGGCACCCTGGAACAGGGCGACTTGCTGGTGCGTGACGGGCGTGTCGAGCAGGTGGCGCAGGACCTGGGAGACCTGGTGGCGGATCTGGTGATCGACGGCCGTGGCAAGGTGGTAACCCCGGGCTTGATTGCCCCGAGCAGCGAGCTGGGATTGACCGAGATCGGTGCCGCCGCCTCCACCAACGACAGTGCGGTAACGGATACGTCCATCGGTGCCGGCTTTGATCCGTCGGTGGCCTTCAATCCGCATTCCACCCTGATTCCCTTCAACCGCGCTGGCGGGTTGACCCGGGCTGTGGTGGTGCCAAGCAGTGAGGAAAAAATCTTCGCCGGGCAAGGGTTTGCCATCAAGCTCACGGGAGACTTCGACAGCGTCACCAATTCCGGGCTGGTACAAAAAGTGTACTTTGGCGAATACGGTGCACAGCTGGCGGGCGGTAGTCGCGCCCGCGCCTACCAGCAGATTGAGAGTGCCCTGCAGCAGGCGGTGGAATATGCGGGTAACCGCGATGCCATTCGCAAGGGCGAGTGGCGGGAACTGGATTTTTCCATCGCCGATCTCGAGGCGCTGCAGCCGCTGATTAATGGCGAGCAGTCTCTTCTCATCAGCGCCAACCGCGCCAGCGATATCTTGCAGGTGCTGGCGCTGGGTAAGAAGTTCAAGCTGAAGCCGATTATCCAGGGCGCTGCGGAAGGCTGGATGGTGGCGGACCAGCTGGCTGCTGCCCGGGTGCCGGTGGTCATCGACGCCCTGGGTAATTCTCCGGATGCCTTCGAGAAACTGGGGGCGCGCCTGGATAATGCGGCAATGATGCAGAAGGCCGGCGTCGTCGTGGCGATCAGTGGTCCCGGTTACGCCGGGTCGCACAATAGCTACCTTTCGCGCCAGGGTGCCGGCAATGCGGTGGCTTACGGCCTGCCGTTTGAAGAGGGGATAAAGGCCATCACCGCCAATGTCGCCGCTATTTTTGGCCTCGAAGGCGGTGTGCTCGCCCCCGGGAGCCAGGCGGACCTGGTGTTGTGGAGTGGCGATCCCCTGGAAGTTACGAGCTTCGCGGAGATGGTGTTGATCGATGGCAAGCCGCAGTCGCTGGTCAATCGCTCAACGCGCTTGCGAGACCGCTATCTGCATCCGCAGGCGGGTACCGGGCATGCTTACCGGCAGTAATCGCACCTACAGATTCACAATAAGACGTAAGGACACAGAATGCAGAATGTAGAAATTACCGCGCTCTACGCGGGCCTATGTGCGCTGCTGGTGATGGCGCTGGCGTTCAGGGTGGTGAGTTTCCGGCGTGGCCGACAGGTTGGGCTGGGAACTGGGGGTGACCGAGATGGCGAGATCCGCATCAGGACCCATGCCAATGCGGTGGAATATATCCCGCTGGCGCTGATCCTGATGTTGATCGCCGAGATCAATGGGCTGGCGCCACTGTGGCTGCATTGTATCGGCGGCACGCTGGTGATTGCCCGGCTGCTACATGCCTTGGGGCTGGTCGGCGGCAAGGGCGGTTACCATCCCGGGCGCTTTTTTGGCACCGCGTTGACCTGGCTGGTAATCATCGCTCTGGCGGTGATTGATATTGCTAGCGTGTTCTGATCGACAGGTAGTAGTAGCCCTGAAGCTTACCGCCGGGCACAAAAAAGCCCGGCGGGGGCCGGGCAGAGTACAGGGATGGAAAAAGGGGGATTCCACTTTCCCGCAAGGGATGAGGGGTGTCCCAGGCGCGTTGTCCGGCTGGCGCAGTGCCGGCCGAACGGCGCGATTTACTGGTTGGCCGCGAGCGGCGTCACGTTCTCACTCTGGGTGGAGGTGAATTCTTCGTCTTCTGTGAGCAGATCTTCCGGCTTGCCCTTACAGGCTCTGGCCAGGACTTCGCGACGCTTCGCCAGCATCAGGCCGATCTCTTCGCTCGCCTCTTCGGAAACGCCCGCAACATGGCGCTCGATCAGCGCGGTGATGTTTGCGGCCAGTTCCAGCATCTTGTCGTGTTCTTCGGCGTCTTTCTTGTTGTCGAACATGGCTCCATCTCTATCGCATTTCCAAACTGCTACTACCGCCATAAGGGCCTCCTGTTGTCTTGGCTAATTGTTGATAAGCGCAGTCGCTGTTAGCGACTGTGTTCCGGGCAGCTCTTCCCGGACAAACCCTTTCCCGGACATTTAGCCGAGTTGTTATTGACTTGTACACCTGCAAGGTAACTGTATGGGTATCCAGTGTCAACTGCGATTTAGACCGACCCTTCCCGGCTGGTCGGATTTTCGCCAAGCATATCTCAGCAGAAATTTTCGCGCTTGATGCATCCAAAACGGAATTCTCCCGCGTCCATCTGCTGAACGGGTAAGGCTGCACCGAACCCGGCAGCCGGTCAGATGACCGGACTGCGAATTGATGACGATTCCCGCTGATACGGGGTGGTCAATAAAGGTACAATCTGGCGCCAGAGGGGCGCCTTCCCCAGAGGAACCATGTCCCGCGCATATGTAGCCGGGTCTGATTCCGGGACCAATTTGAGCAAGAGCGAGAAAACACCAATGAGAGCGAGTCATTCACACATACAGCGCCGGTCGCCGGTCTGGGCTTTTGCGGTAGCGGCGTCCCTGGCAATGGGTATGTCAGGCGCCCTGGTAGCCCAGGAGTCCGGAGAGGCAGTGGCACCGGTACCACCCGTGCCGCCAGTGCCCAAGGTTGCGCCGGCGCCGGAGGAAAAAGTCACCAAGCAGGTGCGGATTGTGCGCCAGGAGGACGGTAGCCTGCGCATCCACGCCCGCGACGAAAATGGCGAAAGCGCCAATGTCGAGATCAACCTTGGCGAGGAATTCGGTGGTGCGGTAACCCGCCGGATCTACGAGAAGCTAGAGGAGAAGGGCATTCTCGATGACAAGGGCCTGGTGGTGGATGAAGCGCTGGAATCCGTGCCGCGTAATATCGAAATCGGTATCAAGGCCGAGATGGAGCGCGCGGAACGTGCGCGGGAACGGGCCGAGCGCGCCCGCGAGCGTGCGGAACGAGACTTTCACGTACATGAAATCGAGCAGTACCGCCCGCGTGACATGGAGTGGCTGATCGGTCTTTTTGCCATACTGGGTTTTTTCGGCATGCCGATCCTGATCGTCTGGCTGGTGACTCGCAACAGTTACCGCAAGGCGCAGCTCAAGACCCACGCGTTGGGGGAGAGCATCAACCGCATGGTTTCGGAAGGTCGCGATATTCCTCAGGAACTGCTGGATTCCCTACAAGGTGCGGAGCCGACGGCCGTTACCAAGGACCGGGGCTTCACCCTGATTGCCGTGGGTGCAGCCATCTTTATCTGGCTGACCGCGGCCGGTGGCCTGGGTGCCGGCAGCTTGGGCCTGATCCCGCTGTTTATCGGTGTGGCCCGCTTTATCAACTGGAAACTCGATCAACAGCAGCAAGTAGGCTAAGGACGGCCATCCATGAGCCTCGATGATGAGGATCTGATAAGGCGCGTCGTCGAAGACGGGGACCAGCGGGCATACGCCCAGCTGGTTCGTCGCTATCAGTCACAGCTGCGATTCTCGCTCCGACAGCTGTGCGATGGCGACCAGGCCCTGGCCGACGACATGGCGCAGGAGGCCTTTATCAAGGCCTACAAGGCGCTGCCTGCTTTCCGTGGGGATGCGAGATTCAGCACCTGGCTGTATCGCATTGCCTACAATCTGGTCATGAGCTATAAGCGCAAGAACACGCCGGACGTGGACCAGGATGCGGTTGATCGAGCCCAGGCCAATGAGAGCGTCGAAGAAGCGCTGCAACTGGGGATGGCCAGAGACCTTAACTCGGCCATGGGGGAATTGAGTGACGTCCAGCGTCAGGCAGTGCACTTGTGCATGCAGCGCGGCTTTTCGCACGAAGAAGCCGCGAGCATTATGAAGTTGCCGCTGGGCACGGTAAAATCCCATGTCAATCGCGCACGGGCCAAATTGCAGACATTGCTGCAGGCCTGGCGGGAGGAGGTAGTCAGTGGCTGATTTCAAACAGCAATCTGCGGAACTCAAGAATGAACTCGGAAACACGACAGGTGGTTCTACAGGTATGGTGATCAGAGACGGTGTGGTTCAGTCCGCTCAGTTTGCGCAAGGCAGCGAGCCGGATTTCGACGCCTGGCTGTCGCAGCAGCTGCAATTCAGTGAACCCCATGTGGACGATGACGGTTTTTGCGAGCGGGTAATGGCCGAGTTGCCAGCGGTGCCGGCAAAACGCGCCGAGCGTCGAGCGACCCGTTACCAATATGCTGCGGTAGTGGCCGCCTCGGCCATTGTCTGCTGGCAGTTTCCTCTGGATCAGGTACTGGCGACCCTGGCGGAGCAGAGCATCAGTCTGTATAGCCTGGTCGGGTTGGGGATTCTCAGCTCGATGGCCGCCATGACCGGCGGTATTCTCGCGGCGCGGCGCTGATTTCTCACGCGCCCGAATCCGATCTGGCCGGAGGTGCGCGCCTCCGGCCTTCCTTCCTCATATCCTCTTCGAATCTTCCTTTCTCTCCAAAGCCAAAGTGGAAGTCCTGAGGCTCAGCGTTGGTACTGACCCAGGGGAATCTCTCCCTGTTTGGTCACCCGGATGGCGGGCAGGATGGAGCGCTGAAGCCCCAGTTTGGCCTCCAGCTCATAGGGCACGGTATTGCCCTGCATCTGCAGTAGTTGCGCCGCCGCCATAAATGACCCCATCAGGTTGGCCGAGGCGTCCACGACAATCGCATTCTGCCCGTAAGCCGGTATCACCGGCAGGTTGCTGGACGTGCCGGTGATCACCTTGTGACCCGCCAGCTTGAGGGTGTAAAAGAGACCGGAAAGCGCCAAGTCTGTGCTGTTGGGGTTGAAGACCCGAAGGTGGATACGAAAGCGAAGGTCGCCACTTTGATCGTATGGCAGTGGTTCCAGTGCGGTTACCTGTACCTCTGGGGTCTCGAAATCGGGCGACAGTGTTGCGCAGCCCTGCAGAGCGACCAATGGAAATACAATGGCCAGCAGCGCGATTCGGTATACGCTTTTGCGCCAAGAGGCGAATGTTGGGTTGTGATGGATCATGGTTCCCCCTACAGGATCGGTAAATATCACCTAGGACATTATGTGTCGTGTAGGGTTCAGCGTCACAGTAGGTGACTTGCCTGTGCGGAGAGCGGGGTTGCATGGGGGGCAGTTGGCGGGGCTATACTCTATCCGCAATACGGTGCTGAACATGACAGGTACCGTTATGGCAGTAGACAAAGGAGTGTCTCGTGGAGTTTACGGAACTTCAGCCGGATCAGCAGCAGCGGGTTCGCAACAGGTTTAGCGCAAATCAAAACGAGCGTGCACCAGACAATGCTGCGCGTTTTCGCCTATTTGAACCCTCTTCAAACCAGATTTCGTTGGGCGACCGGCAGATAGATGTGCTGCTGGCCATGCGCCAACCCAACGTCATTTTGTTCGGCAATTTGTTGTCGGACTGGGAGTGCGACGCCCTGATTGAAATGTCGCGCCCGCACATGGCACCGTCCCGTGTCGTCAATTCAGAAGTCGGCACCTTTGATCTGGAAGATGTACGCACCAGTTCCGGAACCCATTTCCGCAGGCGGGAAACGCCGCTGATTGCCGCCATTGAATCCCGTATCGCCCAATTGCTGGGGGTGCCAGAGGAGCGGGGCGAGCCTCTGCAGATTCTTAACTATCAGGCCGGTGCGGAATATCGCCCCCATTACGATTTTTTTGACCCCGAGCGCCCCGGTAATCACGAGGTTCTGGCCATGGGCGGCCAGCGTGTGGGTACCATGATCATGTATCTGAATGATGTGGATACCGGGGGAGCGACGGTTTTCCCGAAGTTGGGGCTGGAAATTCTGCCGAAAAAGGGCTGCGGCCTGTTTTTTTCTTATGCCAACGATGCGGGTGATCTGGATTGCCGGACTCTGCATGGCGGCAGCCCGGTACTGCGCGGGGAAAAGTGGATTGCCACCAAGTGGCTGCGACTTCGGGAGTTCGCCGGATGGAGTGGGTAATGGGGTTGGCGCAAACCACTCCCCCTGAGACCGGCAATGTGGAGGAGCTGGCGGAATCGCTGGAGCTTGCCAAAACCTCGCCGTCGTCATACCCCGAAATTCTGGACGCGGTAACTGCCTCCATTCTCAATATCTGGGAAGGGTTCCTCGGACATACCCCGTTTATTGTCGCCAGCCTGCTGATGCTGGTCTTCACCTGGTTGCTGGCGAAGGTGACCGGGCGCGTTGTATTCCGCTTTGCCAAAAGAACCGGGCGGCGTCCTTCGCTTCAGCATCTGCTGGTGCGCCTCGCAAAGATTGCGATCTGGGTGGTCGGTATAACGTTTAGTGCCATGGTGTTGTTCCCAGGGCTGACACCGGCCAAGGCACTCGGCGGTCTCGGACTGCTCTCTGTAGCGGTAGGGCTGGCCTTCAAGGATGTTTTTGAAAACTTTTTTGCCGGCATACTGATTCTGTGGAATTTTCCCTTTGAAGCCGGAGATGTGATCAAGTGCGAAAATGTTGAGGGGCGGGTGGAGCAGGTGGACGTGCGCAATACGGTCATTCGTCGCACCACCGGGGAGTTGGTGATCGTGCCGAACCTGTTTCTGTTCAAGAATCCCGTGGAGATTCTCACAAATCGCAACAAGCGCCGCTTTACCATTATTGTCGGCGTGGGTTATAGCGTGGATATGGCCGGTGCGGTAAAGGTGATCGAGCAGGCGGTGGAGGCTTGTGAATCCGTGCGCGATGACGAGCCGATCCAGATTTTTCCGCATGCGTTTGCCGATAGCAGCATTGAAATTGAAGTGACCTGGTGGGGTGGTTCAACGCCACTGGAGGAGCGCAAATCCCGTGGCGAGGTGATCCGTGCGGTTAAACGGGCACTGGATGAGGCGGGAATGGAAATTCCCTTTCCCTACCGCACGCTTACCTTCAGCCAGCCGCTCGCGCTGCAGGGAGATGATGCCTCCACTGGCGGAGCGGCCGAGTCATAATCGATTACCTGGCAATGGTTGTTTACAGGGTGCTGTCCGGCTGGTTTTCCGGTCTGGCCTTGGCGAAGGCGGGCAGGGCGGCGCAGGCGTCGGCGATCCGTGCAATGTGCGGGTAGCGTGCGATGTCCATACCGAATCGCTCCGCGTTGTAGATTTGTGGCATCAGGCAGCACTCGAAGAGGCCCGGCGTGTCGCCGCCAACAAATCGCTCTGCCGCGGTGCCCAGCTGGCTTTCCAGTGCCTTGAAACCGTCGTCAATCCAGTGGCGAATCCAGGCAATTTTCTGCTCTTCTTCCACACCCAGGTCCGCTTGCAGGTATTTGAGCACCCGCAGGTTCTGTAGGGGCTGAATATCACAGGCGATGTTGTACGCGAGCGCACGTACTCTGGCGCGGGCCAGGGGATCTTGCGGAAGCAGCGCCGGCTCCGGGTGCTGTTCATCCAGCCATTCAAGAATGGCAAGAGACTGGGTGAAAACATGGCCCGCATCGATCAGGGCCGGTACCAACCCCTGCGGGTTGAGGCTGCGATAGGAGGGCTCGCGCTGTTCGCCTTTCAGCAGATTCACAGGGTGGTAATCGTATTCGAGTCCCTTCAGGTTGAGGGCGATGCGCACCCGGTAGCTGGCAGAAGAGCGAAAGTAGCCGTGCAGTTCCATAGTTGGCGTTCCTGTCTGTATGGCGAAGAGTGAATGTTGGTTGCGGGTGGCAGCGCCCGTGGCCCTGGATAATGTTCCGTGGAGAATTGCCGCTGCCGTGTGTCTGCGCAAATAATTTGCGTGAAACAAGGGGTTGGCTGACAAAAATGGCGTCAAACCCCGTATAATGCGCGGCCGATTTCTTCAGATGCTGTACTGGCGTGCCCGTTCGTCGATTTATTCGTCAGGGTCCGTTGCTCTGGATTCCACTTACCGGGTTCTCGGATCGAGTGCTTGCGTTCATAACGACCTTGTCGGCGGCTGCCGGGAATCAGTCACGGGCAAAAATTCCTGCGGCAGTGGTTACAATTGAAACCAATCTTAGTTACATTTGAAACCTGGTACAACCCGATCCTCAGCAGGTGAATGAACCGCAATGACAACAGATAACACACAAAGCGAAACTTCGGATCTGGCAAACCCCAGTGAAGCGGTGCGTCCCGACGACCTGCGCTTGGAGAAGTTTCTGCCGTACCGGTTGTCGGTACTCTCCAACCGTGTGAGTAACGCCATTGCGGATGCCTACAGTGCTCGTTTTGACCTCACGATTCCGGCCTGGCGTGTGATGGCGATTCTCGGTCGTTTCCCCAATCTTTCCGCCGCGGATCTGGTGGAGCAGACGGCGATGGATAAGGTGGCGATCAGTCGCGCCGTGTCGATCCTTATCAAGAATGACTACATCACCCGCAGTGAAGACCTCGCCGACCGCCGCCGTCAGGTGTTGAATCTGTCGGAGCTGGGGCGTGACGTGTATGAGCGCATCGTACCCCTGGCGCAACAGTACGAGAATGACCTGATGGGTTCACTCTCCACCGACGAGCGCCGTCAGCTCGACAGCATTATCGAAAAACTTATGGCGCGCGCGCAGGATTGGGCCAACCGCGGCCTCATCGATTGATCCGTGGCTATTTGACCGCGCTAGTTACTTGTCAAAATTACCAGCCGGCGCACCCCGCAAGTGCGCAGGCATGAATCATCAGGAGTTACCATGTTCGACCACCTGAAAAGCCTTCCGGCTGACCCGATCCTCGGCCTGCTGGCCACCTACCGCACCGACGAAAACCCCAGCAAGATCGACCTGGGGGTGGGTGTTTATAAAGACGAGGCGGGCCACACACCGGTTCTGCAGGCCGTGAAAGAGGCGGAAACCCGCCTGCTGCAGAGTGAAGAAACCAAATCCTACATCGGCCCGGCGGGGACCCCCGGTTTCAACAGCGCCATGCAGGAGCTGGTGTTGGGTGCGGGGCATCCGGCACTGGTGGGTAATCGGGTGCGCTCTGCGCAAACTCCGGGCGGCTGTGGTGCGCTGCGCGTGCTCGCCGAATTTACCAACCGTGCCAAAGCCGGCGCGACCATCTGGGTCAGCGATCCCACCTGGGCCAACCACGTTCCGCTGCTCGGCAACGCCGGTCTGGAGATCAAGAGCTACCCCTATTACGACCGCGCCACCAGCAGCCTGCAATTTGATGCCATGGTGGAAGCGCTGAAGCAGGTGGGTGAGGGCGACCTGGTGCTGTTCCACGCCTGCTGCCACAACCCCTGCGGTGCGGATTTGTCTCGCGAGCAGTGGAAGGTGCTGGCGGAAATGGCGCAGAAACAGGGCTTTACCCCGTTTGTGGATATGGCCTATCAGGGCTTCGGCGAAAGCCTGGATGCGGATGCGTATGGCCTGCGCCTGATGGCGGAATCGGTGCCGGAAATGCTGGTGGCCGCTTCCTGTTCGAAAAACTTTGGCCTCTACCGCGAGCGCGTCGGCCTGGCGATGGTGATATACAACGATGCCGCAGCGGCGGATCGCGGACAGAGCCAGCTGCTGAATGTGGTGCGCGGCAACTACTCCATGCCGCCCAGCCATGGTGGCGCCATCGTTGAATCCATCCTGACCGATGCCGGCTTGCGCGCAAACTGGGAAGCGGAACTCACCGAAATGCGCGAGCGTATCAATGGCCTGCGTTCCGGCCTGGTGGAGAGCCTCAAGGTGGCGGGTGCTGCAGGTGACTTCAGCTTTATCGAAAGACAGAAGGGAATGTTCTCATTCCTCGGCATTACCCCGGAGCAGGTGCAGAAACTGCAGCGGGACTATTCCATTTATATGGTAGATTCCAGCCGCATCAGCATTGCCGGCCTGAGTCAGAACAACATGGCCTACTTCTGCCAGTCCGTGGCTGAGGTTCTGGAATCCTGAAGCCGGGAATTGGCTGCGCACTGGGCGCGGCCTGAATAATCCTGGCCCCTGAGTGACTGGTGCGCGGCATTTTGCAGCGCGCCGTCTCTAGTCATCTGCAGTGAAACCGAAAATGGAAGTCGAGGTAGATACCCCCGTGTCCGAGCCCTTAGTCAAACCCTGGGACCCGGCGAGCTGGCGCAAGCTCACGGCCCACCAGCAGCCAAAATACCAATCTATTTCCGATGTGGAAGCGGTTGAGCGTGAACTCGCCGGTTATCCGCCGCTGGTTTTTGCCGCCGAGGCACGCGAGCTGCGCAGGCAATTGGCTGATGTTGCGCAGGGCAAGGCGTTTCTGTTGCAGGGCGGCGATTGCGCTGAATCGTTTGCCGACTTCAATGCCAACCGCATTCGCGATACGTTCAAGGTGCTGCTGCAGATGGCGGTAGTACTGACCTTTGCCGGCAACCTGCCGGTGGTGAAAGTGGCGCGTATGGCAGGGCAGTATGCCAAGCCCCGTTCCGCGGATTTGGAAAATATCGGTGGTGTGGAGCTGCCCAGCTATCGCGGCGATATCATCAACGGTATTGACTTCACCGCGGAGGCCCGCGTGCCCGACCCCCGGCGAATGTTGACCGCGTATAACCAGTCCGCCGCGACGCTCAACCTGCTGCGCGCCTTTGCCCAGGGCGGTCTCGCCGACCTGCACCAGGTACACGCCTGGAATCTGAGTTACCTGGAAAACAACCCGCAGCGGGATCGCTACCTGCAACTGGCGGAGCGTTTGCAGGATGCATTGGAGTTTATGGCGGTGTGCGGCGTTAATTCCAGCAATACACCGGCCATTCGCGAAACCACACTGTACACCTCGCACGAGGCGCTGCTGCTGAATTACGAGCAGGCGCTGACGCGTACCGATAGCCTCACCGGCAAATGGTACGACTGCTCCGCACACATGCTGTGGATCGGCGAGCGCACCCGTCAGCTGGACGCTGCCCATGTGGAATTCCTTGCCGGTGTGTGGAACCCCATCGGTGTGAAAGTCGGTCCGGGTATGGCCACCGATGAGCTGATCCGCCTGATTGATCGCCTGAACCCGAACAACGAGCCGGGACGCCTGACGCTGATCACCCGCATGGGGGCGGATACCTTGGGCGAGAAGCTGCCGGCGCTGGTGCGCGCGGTGGAGAGGGAAGGGCGCTCGGTGGTGTGGAGTACCGATCCCATGCATGGCAACACCGAGAAAGCTTCGAGCGGTTTCAAGACACGGAACTTCGACAATATCCTGCGGGAAATTCGCGATTTCTTTGCGGTCCACCGTGCCGAGGGCAGCCACCCGGGGGGGATTCATCTGGAGATGACCGGACAGCATGTGACCGAGTGTACCGGAGGTGCCTGGAAAATTTCCGACGCGGACCTCGCCAGCTGTTATCGCACCCAGTGCGACCCCCGCCTGAATGCAGATCAGGTGCTTGAGCTGGCATTCTGCATTTCGGAATTACTGCGCGAGGGTCGCAACGGTAGCGCCTGACACGGCAGCCCCAGACGCCCGAGCAGACTAATTCATTAGAAAGGGACATCGCGATGTATCAGCTATTTATCGGCAATAAAAACTATTCCTCGTGGTCTCTGCGCCCCTGGCTACTGGCCACGCAGTTGAATATTCCTTTCGAGGAGCAACTGGTGCCGTTTGACGAGGGTGGGAGCTGGAATAAATTCCGCAAGTTTTCTCCCACAGGTCTGGTGCCTTGTCTGGTCGACGGGGAGACCACCGTATGGGATTCCCTGGCCATTGCAGAATATCTCTACGAATCCTTCCCCTCGGTGTGGCCGCAGGATCGGCAGGTGAGGGCATGGGCGCGCAGCGCCGCGGCGGAAATGCACTCGGGCTTTTTTGCGCTGCGCAACCAGTGCAGCATGAACTGTGGCGTCACCGTGGCATTGCGTGAGGTCGATGCCGCGTTGCAGAAGGATCTCGACCGGGTAGAGGAATTGTGGCTGCAGGGGCTTAAGCGCTTCGGCGGCCCTTTTCTTGCGGGATCAGCATTTACCGCCGTAGACGCGTTCTTTGCACCGGTAACCATTCGCCTGCGGGGATACCAGCTCTCGCTTGGCGAAGAAGCCATGGCCTACTGCGAACGGATACTGGCATTGCCGGCAATGCAGGGCTGGATTACCGATGCGCTCCGGGAGGTTTGGCGCGAGAGCGCGCACGATGCAGAGCTCGAGATGTTCGGAACCATTGTGGAAGATCGCCGGGTCTGACCCGGAATTTGTGAGATGCCGGGGTTTGCCCCGGCTATTTTTGTCCACCCTAAAATAATCCACTTATTAAGCCGTTATCAAATTGTGTTTTCTATCCATCGCACAGACTTTTCTCCGCAAAGTTAATCAGCGACAGGGGGTTGCTCGGCCAAAAAACCGCTTGACCACATATATGTGTGCGGTGAGTGACACGTCATGGCGACATCTGCCGCCCCGGGGTACACTCCGGGCGGTCAGGATTTTAATAATCATAGAAGCACTCATATAAACATAGATACAAGAGGATCGAGACGATGCGTCAAACATTGATCGCGATGTCCATTGCTGCAGCCCTCGCAACCCTGGGTGGTTGTGGTAAAGATTCCGAACAGGCACAGGTTGCCAAGCCTGCCGAGCAGGCGGTCGCGTCTGCGGCAGTTGTTGCCGATATTGCCAGCACCAACCCTTTGTTGGCCGAGTGGACCGGTCCCTACGGTGGTGTACCTGCGTTTGACAAAATGAAAGTCGAACACGTGAAGCCGGCGCTTGAGTACGGCATGGCGCAGAATCTGGCGGAGATCGACAAGATTGCCAACAACCCGGAAGCGCCGACGTTCGCCAATACCATTGAAGAGATGGAGCGCAGTGGCAAGGCGTTGGATCAGGTATTTACCTACTGGGGTATCTGGAGCGGCAATATGTCATCGCCGGAATTCCGTGCCGTGCAGGCGGAGATGGCGCCCCAGCTCGCCGCGTTCAACAGCAAGATTATCCAAAATGACAAGCTGTTCCAGCGTGTAAAAGCGGTGTTCGATGCGCGCAATGAATCCGACCTTACCGCGGAACAAAAACGCGTTGTGGAGCTGACCTACGACCAGTTTGCCACCAATGGCGCCACCCTGGCCGGTGAAGCCAAGGTGCGCTATGCAGAAATCAACGAGCGCCTCGCCGAGCTGCACACCAAATTTGCCAACAACGTGCTGGCGGACGAAGAGGGCTACGATATTTTCCTGCGCAGCGACCAGCTGAAAGGGCTGCCGGAATCGTTCGTCAAGGCGGCCGCCGCACTGGCGGAGGAGAAGGGGCAGAAGGGCAATTACGCAATCACCAATACGCGCTCTTCCATGGATCCGTTCCTGACCTATTCAGAAGACCGTGCGCTGCGCGAACAGGTATGGCGTAACTACTACAGCCGCGGTGACAACGGTGGCGAGCACGACAATAACGCGATCATTGCCGAGATTCTGCAGCTGCGTGACGAGCGTGTGGGGCTGCTGGGCTTCGACAATTACGCCCAGTGGCGCCTGCAGAACCGCATGGCGAAAACCCCGGAAAATGCCATCGAACTGATGGAAGCGGTGTGGCCGGCCGCTGTGGCCCGCGTGCATGAAGAAGTGGCCGATATGCAGGCCGTTGCCGATGCGGAAAAGGCCGGCATCAAGATCGAGCCGTGGGATTACCGCTTCTACGCCGAAAAAGTGCGCGCGGCAAAATATGATCTGAATTCCGATGAAGTGAAACAGTACCTGCAGTTGGACAATCTGCGTGAAGGTATGTTCTACGTTGCCGGTGAACTGTTCAATTTCAGTTTCACGCCGGTTAAGGCCGGCAGCGTGCCGGTTTACCACGAAGACGTAAAAGTGTGGGAGGTCAAAGACAAGACCTCTGGTGAACACATTGGGCTCTGGTACCTGGATCCGTTTGCGCGCGCTGGTAAGCGCTCTGGTGCCTGGGCCAGCATGTACCGCGATCACAGCACGTTTGACGGCAAGGAAACCGTACTGGCTTCCAACAACTCGAACTTCATCAAAGGTGCGCCGGGCGAACCCGTACTGGTGAGCTGGGACGATGCGACTACCTTCTTCCATGAATTCGGCCACGCGCTGCACTTCCTTGCGTCCAACGTCGCTTACCCGACGCTGAACAGCGGTGTGCGCGATTACACCGAGTTCCAGTCACAGTTGCTGGAGCGCTGGTTGAGCACGGATCCGGTTATCGACCAGTTCCTGGTGCACTACAAAACCGGTGAGCCGATTCCTGCGGAACTGGTGGCCAAAATCAAGAAGGCAGCCAATTTCAACCAGGGCTTCTCCACCACCGAGTACCTGGCTTCCGCGCTGGTGGATATGAAACTCCACACGACGGATCCAGAAGGCATTGATCCGGACAAGTTCGAGCGTGAAACCCTGGATGCACTGGGTATGCCGAGTGAGCTGGTAATGCGTCACCGCACGCCACAGTTCGGTCATATCTTCTCCGGTGAGGGTTACTCCGCGGGTTACTACGGCTACATGTGGGCGGATGTGCTGACTTCTGACGCATCTGAGGCCTTTGCCGAGGCCAAAGGTGGCTTCTACGATAAGGAAGTGGCCGCGAAGCTGGTGAAATACCTGTTTGCTCCGCGCAACGCCATCGATCCGGCAGAGGCATACCGTCTGTTCCGTGGTCGTGATGCGGGTATCGAGCCGCTGATGCG
>NZ_DATCMV010000117.1:0-4379 GCF_036563125.1 Microbulbifer sp. | reverse complement strand
GTCGGCGCCGGCGGAGAAGTTTTTGCCGTTGGAGGCGAGGATCAACGCGCGGATGCCGCCACTGCGGGCGAGGTTATCGAAGGTCTCGCCGAGCTGGCGAATCAGGTCATCGTCGAAGGCGTTGTGGATTTCCGGGCGGTTCAAAGTAACCGTCGCTACGCCTTCGTTGTCGATTTCGCACAGCATTTTTTCGGTCATGGCTTTCTCGCTCAAAATAGGTCTTTGGATTTCGGCAATAGCTACGGAGTCGATAAGGTTCTGATGCCGGTATTTGTTTGCTGGACCTTCTGCGACAGGGATGTCGCGGAAGAGCCCCCAGGGATGGGTTCACGGCGTGTCCAGCAAACAAATACCGGCAGCAGGACCCGCACGGAACCTTCCCTGTGCACAGTATTACATGCGGAAAACGCCGAACCTGGTTTCCTCGGGTTCTTTATGTGTGGCTGCTGCAAGACAAAGGCCGAGTACGGTACGGGTATCTTTCGGGTCGATCACACCGTCGTCCCACAGGCGCGCGGAGGCGTAGTAGGGGTGGCCCTGGTGTTCGTAGTCGTCGATGATCGGCTGCTTGAACTTCGCGATTTCTTCCGCGCTCCACTCCTCGCCCTGCGACGCCATCTGGTCTTTTTTCACCTGCGCCAGCACGCCCGCCGCCTGCTCGCCGCCCATCACGGAAATGCGCGCATTGGGCCACATAAACAGGAAGTTGGGATCGTAGGCGCGGCCGCACATACCGTAGTTGCCGGCACCAAAGGAACCGCCGATCAGGATGGTGATCTTCGGCACCTTCGCGGTGGCAACCGCGGTAACCATCTTCGCACCGTGCTTGGCGATACCACCGGCTTCGTACTGCTTGCCCACCATAAAACCGGTGATATTCTGCAGGAAAACCAGCGGGATATTGCGCTGCGCACACAGCTCGATAAAGTGCGCGCCCTTCTGTGCGCTCTCAGCAAACAGGATGCCGTTGTTCGCCACGATACCCACCGGGTAACCGTGGATGCGCGCAAAGCCGGTCACAAGCGTGGTGCCGTACAGCGCCTTGAATTCATCAAATTCGGAACCGTCCACCACCCGGGCGATGATCTCGCGCACGTCGTACGGCTGGCGGGAATCCTTCGGCACAATGCCGTAGATTTCCTCGGGCGGATAAATCGGTTCCACCGGCTTGGTGATATCGAGTCCCGGATTTTTCACCCGGTTCAGGCGCGCCACCGAGTTGCGCGCGATCTGCAGCGCGTGCGTGTCGTTATTGGCAAAGTGGTCGGACACCCCGGATATCTTGCAGTGCACCTCCGCACCACCCAGTTCCTCCGCGGAAACCTCCTCACCGGTAGCGGCTTTCACCAGCGGCGGACCGGCCAGGAAAATCGTGGCCTGTTCCTTCACCATGATGGACTCATCCGCCATCGCCGGCACATAAGCGCCGCCGGCAGTACAGCTGCCCATCACCACCGCAATCTGCGGAATGTTTTTCGCCGACAGGTTGGCCTGGTTGAAGAAGATGCGGCCAAAATGTTCGCGATCCGGGAACACATCGTCCTGGCGCGGCAGGTTGGCACCGCCGGAATCCACCAGATAAATACACGGCAGGTTGTTCTGCTCGGCGATCGCCTGCGCGCGCAGGTGTTTTTTCACCGTCAGCGGATAATAGGTACCGCCTTTCACTGTGGCATCGTTGGCCACAATCACGCAGGGCTGGCCGGCCACGGTGCCGATACCGGTAAGGATGCCGGCTGCGGGCACGTCTTCACCGTAAACGTCATAGGCGGCCAACTGGGAAAATTCCAGAAACGGACTGCCCGGATCCAGCAGGGTGTCGATACGATCTCGCGGCAGCAGCTTGCCGCGAGAAACATGTTTTTCCCGCGCGCGTTCATTGCCGCCCCTGGCGATGGTTTCCAGCTTATCCCGCAGGTCGTCGACGATCTTCTGCATCTGCTCACGGTTTTCCGCAAACGCTGCATCGCGGGAATTTATCTTGCTCTGAATCTGATTCATAAAGACTTACGAAGTTGATTAGAGATCAGCACCACAATGCGAAGGTGCTGATACCGGTATTGGTTTGCAGGACCTTCTGCGACAGGGATGTCGCGGAAGAGCCCCCATGGATGGGTTCACGGCGAGTCCTGCAAACCAATACCGGTAGCAGTGCCGCCACAAAACCATCTACAAAGTCCTTAGCGAGTTTCGTTAAACAACTCACGCCCAATCAGCATGCGACGGATCTCGGAAGTGCCCGCGCCAATCTCGTACAGCTTGGCATCGCGCAGCAGTCGACCGGTGGCGTACTCGTTGATATAGCCGTTGCCGCCCAGAGTCTGGATCGCCTGCAGCGCCATCTGTGTAGCGCGCTCCGCAGTAAACAGGATCACCGCCGCAGAATCCTTGCGCGAATCCTCACCGCGGTCACAGGCACGCGCAACCGCGTACAGATACGCGCGGCTCGCATTCAGGTCCGCATACATATCCGCAACCTTGCCCTGCATCAGCTGGAACTCACCGATCGCCTTGCCGAACTGCTTGCGGTCGTGAATGTACGGCACCACGATATCCATGCACGCCTGCATGATGCCCACCGGGCCGCCGGACAAAATCGTGCGCTCGTAATCCAGGCCGCTCATCAGCACGCGCACACCGCCGTTCAGCTGACCCAGGATATTTTCTTCCGGCACTTCACAGTCCTCGAACACCAGCTCACAGGTGTTGGAACCGCGCATGCCCAGCTTGTCCAGTTTCTGCGCCTGGGAGAAACCCTTGAACCCGCGCTCCACGATAAACGCCGTGATACCGCCGGAGCTGATGCCCGGCTCGGTGCGCGCGTAAATCACGTAGGTCTCGGCATCCGGACCATTGGTGATCCACATCTTGTTGCCGTTCAGGATAAAACGGTCGCCCTTCTTCTCCGCCTTCAGCTGCAGGCTCACCACATCGGAACCGGAGTTTGGCTCGCTCATCGCCAGCGCACCCACATGCTCACCGGAGCACAGCTTCGGCAGATACTTCGCTTTCTGCTCCGGCGTACCGTTCTTGCGGATCTGGTTTACACACAGGTTGGAGTGGGCGCCGTAGGACAGACCGACGGACGCGGACGCGCGGGAAATCTCCTCCATCGCCACCGCGTGCGCCAGGTAACCCATGTTGGTGCCGCCGTATTCCTCTTCGACGGTCATGCCGAGCAGGCCCAGCTCGCCGAACTTTTTCCACATATCGGCCGGGAACAGATTGTCCTCATCGATCTGCGCTGCGCGCGGGGCCAGTTCCGCCTGGCAGAACTTGTAGACCATGTCCCGCAGCATATCGATGTCTTCACCGAGGCCGAAGTTGAGGGTTGGGTATGGAGTATTCATGGGTTGCTCCGCTTTCCGTCAGTCAGAGTTACTAATTCGGGTTGAATGGGTTGGATTCAGGTCGTCTGTTGTTTCAGTGCTTCAATTCTGGCGACCTCGGCACGCGCCGTTGCGTCGTCCAGCTGCGACAGCATCTTTTCGATGTCGCGCTGTTGTTGCAGCAGCTGCTGGCGCTTGGTGTCGATCCGCTCGAGGAGGCGGTTGAGCTGTTCGACATTGCCCTTGGCGGGGTCGTACATGTCGATGATTTCGCGGCTCTCGTCGAGGGAGAAACCGAGGCGCTTGCCGCGCAGGATCAGCTTCAGGCGCACCCGGTCCTCGGGAGAGTAGATTCGCGTCTGCCCGCGCCGCTCGGGGCTGAGCAGCCCCTTGTCTTCGTAGAAGCGGATGGTGCGGGTAGTAATCCCGAATTCCTGGGCCAGCTCGGAGATGCTGTAGCTGTCGGCGGTGGTGTTGCTCATGGGGCCTTTCCTCAGAAGTGCCTGAAGGATAGTTGACGTTTACGTTAACGTAAACGTGAATAAGGGCCAAAGAGTGACCAGAATGGCTTTTGTAGTTTTAAGTGCTGGTGGATAAATGCCTGAGAACGGTTAGTGGTATGGGCAAAAGCAAGGTTGCGGAATATTTATGTAAGGTTTCCCGCCCGCTGGGTACAGTACCTGTCGACCCCCGCCGCCAGTGGCCGAAAAGCCACCACAAATACTACGGATAGAAGAGCGATAACTTGGACGCGCGTGAACAGACTTTTCAGCAATTACTCGAGGACTGTGGCGGCGGCATTGCGCGCCTGGCGGGAAGTTACGTGCGCAACAGCGCAGAGCGGGAAGACCTGGTGCAGGAAATCTGGCTTGCAATCTGGCGGGCGCTGCCCGGGTTTCGCGGTGAGTCCAGCCTGCGCACCTTCGTCTATCGCATCGCCCACAATCGCAGCGTTACCCAGCTCGCGCGCCGGCGCGACAGTGACGACAGCGATCTGCTGGAAACTGTGCCCGACGAGCGCCCGGGACCGGAAGCACGGCTGATGCAGAG
>NZ_DATCMV010000190.1:0-5590 GCF_036563125.1 Microbulbifer sp. | reverse complement strand
CCAGCCCGGCGGCCTGCTGGGCCTGCCAGTTTTTACTGCGCACCTGCGAGCCGGTGGCCAGCAGCGCCTGCTGGTCGATTTCGCCCTTCCAGTAGGCTTCCTGTGCCCGTTTCAGTTCGCGGCGCGCGCCGATGCGCGGATAGCCGAGGATGTGTGTCTGTGCCATGTCCTTATCCCATATGGTTGACGACCCGGTGCCTGTGGGCCCGGGTGGTGAATTTCGGGGTTGATTCTGCGGGCCACACCATGTTCAATCAATTTCATATTTTTTGCCCAGAACATGAATATTTCTAAACATGATTGAGCTGAGACATCTCAAGGCACTCACCATATTGCGCGAGACCGGCAGCATGGTGCGTGCCGCCGAGCGGCTGTACCTGACCCAGTCCGCCCTGTCGCACCTGTTCCGGGAGATGGAAGACCGTCACGAACAGGCGCTGTTTGTACGCAAGTCCCGCCCGCTGCGCTTCACCAGCGCGGGACTGCGACTGCTGCAACTGGCGGATGAGGTACTGCCAAGGGTGGCGGTGGCGCAGCGGGACCTGGCGCGGCTCGCCTCCGGGCAGGCGGGGCGCCTGAATATCGCCATCGAGTGCCACAGTTGTTACCAGTGGCTCATGCCGACGCTGGATGCGTATCGCGACGACTGGCCGGAAGTTGAGCTGGATCTCTCCAGCGGCTTCCACTTCGCGCCGCTGCCGGCGCTGGTTCGCGGCGACCTGGATCTGGTGGTTACCAGCAACCCCGATGAATCCCTGAAGGGCATTCACTACGAGCCGCTGTTCAGTTTTGAAATGTGCCTGGCGACAAGCCGCAAGCATCCGCTGGCAGAGCGGAAATGGGTGGAGCCGCAGGACCTGGCCGACGAGGTGCAGATTACCTACCCGGTGGAGCGGGAGCGGTTGGATATCTTCCAGCATTTTCTCGACCCCGCCGGCATAGAGCCCGCCGCGGTGCGCACTGCGGAACTGACGGTGATGATGGTACAGCTGGTGGTGAGCGGGCGCGGTGTGTGTGCACTCCCTAACTGGGCATTACACGAATATCTGCAAAAGGGATTTGTCAGTCAGTTGCGCTTGGGAAAAAACGGACTGTGGAGCACGCTGTACGCGGCGGTGAGGGAAGAGATGCTGGAGCAGGCATTTTTGCAGGACTTTTTTGTCACCGCGAAAAATACCTGCTTCAGCAATTTGAATGGCGTCAGACCTGCGGTTTAGGGCTCAGACCAGCGACGCAGCAGATTGTGGTAAATCCCGGTCTGCGCCACGATGGTTTCGTTATCACCCAGCTGCTGGCGCAGGCGGTTGATCGACATATCCAAGTCAAACAGCAGGGTGCGCTGACCGTCGTCGCGCACGAGGCTCTGTATCCAGAAAAACGACGAGATCCTTGCGCCGCGGGTCACCGGTGTCACCCGGTGCAGGCTGGTGGACGGATACAGCACCATGGAACCCGCCGCCAACTTCACCGAGTGGGCACCATAGGTATCGTCGATCAGCAGCTCGCCGCCGTCGTACTCGTCCGGCTCGGAGAAAAAAATCGTGCAGGACAGATCCGTGCGGATCTGCCCGCCAGTGGGCAAGCGCCGGATGGCGTTGTCCACATGGTTGTTGAAATGCTCCCCACCCTCGTAACGGTTGAACAACGGCGGGAACACCCGCTGCGGCAGCGCCGCGGACATAAACAGTCCACTCGCCGGCAGCGCCTTGAGAATCAGCTCACCGAGCTCCCGCGCCAGCGGCGAGCTCTCCGGCAACTGACGGTTCTGTTTGGCCTGCGCGGACTGGTGCCCCGCGGTTACCCGGCCATCCACCCACTCTGCCTGCAACAGGGCCGCCTTGATCTCGGCGACCTGCTGCTTGCTGAGGATTTCGGGGATTTCCAACAGCACGTGTATTTCCCTTTTTAAAAATTAGTAGGTGAAGTTCAAGGACAGCAGCGCGGTGCGGCTGAGCCCCGGAATGAAGTGACCACCGCCCACAAAGTCGATGTACTCTTCATCGGTCAGGTTCTGCAGGTTCAGCTGCATACTGATATTGTTGCTGAAAGCGTAGACACCGGAGGCCTCAAAGATCCAGTAGTCCGGGGCAACGCGGGTATTGGCGGTACTGTTGAAGCGATCGTCAACATACTGCGTACCCAGACCCAGCTGCAGGCGCTCGCTCATCTGGTAATTGGCCCAGAGGTTGAACGTGTGCTCTGGCGAGTTGGACAGCTCGTTGCCAACTTCCGATGCGTCTTTGCTTTCCAGTACTTCGGAATCCAGATACACGTAGCCGGCATTCACACTCAGGTTATCGGTGATCGCACCGGAGGCGCCCAGCTCCAGACCCTGTACACGCTGCTCACCGTCGAGCACCAGCACATCGTTGGGATCGTTCGGGTCCTGGGTGCGCGCATTGACCTTGTCGGTGCGGAACAGAGCCGCGCTCAGCAGTGCACGACCTTCTGCCAGTTCCCACTTGGTGCCCAGTTCAAAGCTGCGGTTTTCTTCAGGATCCAGATCCGCAATACCAGGGTTGCGGCTGTTCTCGGTGATCGACATCCCTTCAGCGGTCGGGTTGAAGGAAGTACCGTAACCAAAATAGATACTGCCCTCGGATACCGGCTTGAATACCACACCGGCGCGGTAGCTCAGCATGTTGTCGGAGCGCTCCAGCAGCGGGCTGCCATCCGGGGTGTACTCCATTTCAAAGTGGTCGTAACGCAGGCCACCGTTGATCTGCCAGTACTCGTTGATCTGCACCGAATCAGACAGGTAAGCCGCAAGCGTGGTGGACTCGCCCAGGCTGAAGGTGCCGGTGCTTACATAATTTTCCAGGTAGGGATCATTCGGGTTCGGGTTGAACAGATCCGTCGCCGGTGAATCTTCCCCGGTCAGTTCCTTGGTGTAGCGCTTCTCGCTTTCGAGGCTAACCTCGGTACCCACAATGATGCGGTGCTCCCAGCTGCTACCTGGGTTCACCGTCAGCGACAGGTCCGTCATGTTGCTGAAAATGGTGTTTTCCTGGTCGCGGTATTTTTCGTCGCTGCGGCGAATGTCGGTACTGTCGTTACTCACGAAGCGCGGTGCGGTCACCATGTTGTCGCGGCTGGTTACGCCCCAACGGGTGGTGTTGTTCAGGCTCGCATTGTCGCCGAGGCGCTGGGTCACCTGCGCGGTACCGATGGTGGTATCCACTTTTTCATAGTCGCGGGACTTGAGGCCGTACCAGTTTTCGAAATCCACCGGCGGCGCAGAGTCGGCGTAATCCGCCAGCGGAACGTTGGCCGCCGGCACCCATGGAATACCGTAATCCGGGGTATTGTCCTGGGCCAGGTGGAACAGGCTCAGGTTTACCTCGGTATCGGTCTCGATACCAAAGGCGATGGACGGCGCGATACCCCAGCGGGAATTGTCTACTTCATCGCGACCGGCCACGTCCTGCGTGTGGGTCAGGATATTGATGCGCGCGGCGGCGTTGTCGATACCGTCAAGGGTGCGGTTAACGTCCAGGGTGGCACGACCATAGCTGTCGGTGCCGGCCAGCACACTGCCGCTGGTGCTGTCGCTCAGGTGCGGGGTCTTGCTCACCAGGTTTACGGAACCACCGGTGGAACCGCGGCCGGAGTAGTCAGAGGACGGGCCCTTAACCACTTCCACCTGCTCAAGGTTGAACGGGTCGCGGGTGTAGCCGCCGAAGTCGCGCACGTTATCCACAAAAATATCGGTACGGGCGCTGTAGCCACGAATGGAGAACTGGTCGCCGGGAGGTGCACCGCCCTCACCCGCCTGCATGCTGATTCCGGAAACGTTGCGCAGTACATCGCGCAGGGTGGTGGCGGCACGCTGCTGCATCACCTCTTCGGAAATCACATTGATGGTCTGGGCGGTATCCAGCAGTGGGCGGGCAAACTTGACCGAACTGGGCTTCTGCTCTTCGATGCGGTCAGTCACTTCCACCACTTCCGGCGCGCGGGTATCCGCGGTCTTGGCTTCCTCGGCGTGGGCGGTGCCCATAAGACCCGTGGCGACAGCAGCTGCGAGGGACAGCTGAGAGAAACGGGAAAACTGGCCTGCGAGCGGCTTCTTCCGGAATGCATCGCTGGCATTGTGAACAGCAGATTGGATGGCGAGCTTATCCATACTCGTCAGCTTGGTCATGTGGTTACCCCAACAGTCGGTTTGTTATCAAGATCTTTCATCGGCCTTACAGGCCATTTAATGCGAAGCATTATCATTTAGATCAAGATAATCAGCAAGCCTTGTTATGCGGTTTTGGCGCATTTTCCTACCTCGGCCACAAGAAAGAGGCGGCGGACGCAAAAAATCGCTAAGCTTGGGCACAAAAAAACGGAAGGGGAATTTCCATGACTAAAACCATCAGCAGCTGGAGCCCGGCACTCAAAACCCTGCACTGGCTGATCGCCTTTTTTATCCTGTTTGCCTGGGGCTCGGTGGAGCTGCACGAGTTCTATGAGCGCGACGATCCCATGCGCGGCTGGTGGATGGTGGTGCACTTCTCGCTCGGCTTCACTGTACTGTTTCTGGGTCTCGCGCGGCTTTACTGGCGCGCCACCCACGGCCGCCCCACCCTGTACGGCAGCGGTCTGCAAAAGCCGGTATCACTGCTGGTGCAAAGCCTGATGTACGTGATCATGCTGGGAATGCCGATTACCGGCCTGCTGATGCGCCAGTTCGCGGGGCGCGAGACCAAGCTGTTCTGGCTGTTCGACCTGCCGTCGTTTGTTGCCAAGAATGAGGCACTCGCCAAACAGCTGGCGTTTTTGCACAAGGAATTCCTGTGGAATGCACTGCTGGTGTTGCTGGTACTGCATATCGGCGGCGCGCTGTGGCATCACCTGATCACCAAGGACAATACCCTGCGGCAGATGCTGCCGTTTGGCAAAGTGAAGTAACCACAGCAACAGCGCACAATAAAAAAAGGGCACCAATTGGTGCCCTTTTTTGTTTCCGAGGAAATCCCTCAGACCGGATCAGTCGAAAGACTTCTTCGGCTTGCGCTTTTTGAACGCCGGCGCGGTGTGGCCACCGGATTTCACACGGGCTTCATCAAAGCGAGCAATGTTCATCGGACGACCATTTACCCGCACCTTTTTCAGGTGCTGGAAAATTTCCTGCGGCATGCCTTCCGGCAGGTCGACAGTGGTGTACTCGGGGTAAATCTCGATACGGCCGATGTAGGAGCTGTCGAGATCCACTTCGTTGGCGATGGCGCCGACGATGCTGCCCGGGCGCACGCCGTGCTCGCGACCCACTTCAATACGGTAGCGCTCCTTGCCTTCATCCGGACCCGGAATACGCTTGCTGTCTTTGTCGAAACCGGGTTTCTTATCACGCGGCTTGCGCTTGCGGTCTTCGAAGTCGTCTCCGAATTCGCGCGGCTTGCGCTCGCGGAATTCCTGACGCGCCGGCTCGCGCTCGTCCAGCAGCAGCGGCTGGTCGCCCTGCGCCATGGCGGCGAGAGCTGCGGCTACATCCAACGGATCGACGTCGTTGTCTTCCAGGAATTTTTCCACCAGATCGCGGAACGGTGCCAGGTCGCGGCGGCCGCCCATGGTGAAGGTAATTTTCTGGCGGAATTTTTCC
>NZ_DATCMV010000183.1:0-2051 GCF_036563125.1 Microbulbifer sp. | reverse complement strand
GTTGGCAATGCGGTCGATATTGGGGGTTTTGTAGCCCAGCATGCCGCGGTTGTTGAAGCTGACATTCCAGAAGCCGATATCGTCGCCCCAGATCACCAGGATATTCGGTTTGTCCTGGGCCTGGGCGGCGCTATGGCCGAGACACATCAGCGCAACAGAGGTGACCGCAATCGGCACCCGCAGCATGCGTTTCAAATAAGTGCGAACCATATTTTCCTCCTCGACGGTGACAGCAAACTGTTTTCGGTATGTGATTTAACGCTTGGCTGCCGGGAACACCGTTTTCCAGTCGTTTTGCATATCGATGACAACCCAGCCTTTTTTGGCGGCGTCATCGAGTCCTTTGTTGAGTTGGCCAACGTGAGAGTCGCGGTCGTAGGCCCATTCGCGCTTGGCATCGGTGTGGTGCAGCAGTATGCCAAAACGCGGGCCGCTGCCGGCGGTGGTCCACTCCAGCATCTGGTAGTCCCCGTCAGAATTTCCGGAGGCGAATATGGGGCGCTGGCCGATGTACTGGTGGATACCGACGGGCTTGCCCTCCTTGTCATCCACCAAGTTGATTTCCGGCAGCTTGATAATCACCGGTTTGCCGTCTTGCACTTCGTATTTGGCCTTGAGGCTGGAGCCGACCACCTGATCGGGGGGGATGCCGTAAGTTTGCTCGGCAAATACCCGCATAAAATCCACACCGCCGCCGGAAACAATGAAGGTCTTGAAGCCGTTCGCGCGCAGATAGTCCAGCAGTTCCAGCTGAGGCTGGTAAATCATTTCATTGAAGGGGCGATTGGTTTTCGGGTGGCGTGCGGTCTTCAGCCAGTCACTGACATTTGCACGGAACTCTTCCGCGGTCATATTGGCGTGGGTGGCGGCGATGATTTTCATCAAGCCTTTCTCGCCACTGGCGATGACGCCTTTCATATCCCCCTTGAGCACGGATGCAAAGGGTTCCTCGGTTTTCCACTCCGGATGCTCGGCGGCCTTCTTTTTCACCTGATCGACGGCATAGAAGAATTGGAAATAAACCGGCTGCTCTGCCCACAGGGTGCCGTCATTGTCGAAGGTGGCGATGCGCTGGTTTTCCGGCACGAAGTCCGGGGAACCCTTTTTCGTGACCTTTTCCACGAAGCCGACAATGGCATCTTTGGTCGGGCCGTCGTTCCAGGAGGGCAGTGGGGAAGCGGCCTGAGCAGGAATTGCGTTGACCAGGAAAAAGATCAGAAGGCTCGAAGTGAGCCAGGACTGGAGCCGGTACCGCACATGCATAACGTGTTCCTCTAAACTGCGCGAGGATCTGGCAGGTATTACCTCTATCCCTATTTACTGTAGACGGAAATTTCTACCTTGATGTGTAAAGGCAAACTTGGGACCTGGCGGGTGCGCCTGTTCAGGGGTTCAGCGGAGGCAGGGACTGCGGGTGCCGGGGAGTCGATGTCGGTTTCAGTACCTCGATCGCCTGTGCCAATTGTTGCCAGGCGGCGGCGACGGCAGAGCCATCGGGCGTGCGGCCAAACTGTGCTGCTCCGATTGCGAGCAGTGCGGGTTGCAGTGTTTTCGCGGCAGAGGGGCGGTAGCGTTTGAATTCCGACAGGGCCAGAAGGAGCTCTGGATAGTCCTGTGCGGCGCAGGCATTTTGCAATCGCTGCCACGCGAGTTTTCCGGATTCCCCGGCCTGTTGTTCACGCAGTGCTCGCCACTTGCGCAGCCTGGGGCCTGCCCAGTGGGCGAGTAACCAAACAGCGAGTGCTGCGGCAGAGAGGATGAGAAGTTTTTCCCATAGGCTTGTGCCGGCCAATGGCCCCGGGCCGCGGGCGTGTACCTTGATGGCGTCCACCGAGGTTGTCTTGATGGTGCCGTCGTCCAGGTCGTACCAGCGCAGGGTAACCGCGGGTAGCGTGCCGCGCGCGCCGCTTTCCGCCACGTAGGTTACGCGCTCAGTACGGATACCGATGGTTTCGTCGTTGCGGGAATCGGTTTTGTCTTCCGCCTTGTGGGCGTCTGCATAGGCGGCCAGGCCGTTCGGGCTTTGCGTGTTCAGCAGCTGGGGAATAAAT
>NZ_DATCMV010000080.1:0-3515 GCF_036563125.1 Microbulbifer sp. | reverse complement strand
AGGAAACATACGCATTGTAGTCCCCCGCCTGTAGTGGCGAGTCGAAGTGCACGCTGGCATAGCGGTTGTCGGTGCAGTTCTGACACCAGGCAGACAGCGACCAGCTGGTGGAATCCGGGCGCAGCCCGATATTCGCGGCGTACTCACTCTGCGCGTCCACTTTCAGGTTGTTCGAGGTATTGGAATAGATTTCGGAGTTGTACACCATCCCCACGCGGCCAAACAGATTCAGGCCACTGGCGATGGGACGCTCGAAATCGAGAGCCAGGTTCGCAGACAGATCCGGTGCCATGGCAAATTCGCGGTCGGCGAGAATACCCAGTACCGGATCGTCGCCAAAGCGGGCTTCCGCGAGGTGCGTGAGGTCAAACATCAGGGAAAAGGTGTCGTTCAACACGAACTGGTTTTCCAGTTCCAGGCCGTAGACCGTAGCCTCTGGCGCATTGTCGACACTGAATCGGGTGCCCTGGAACTGGGCCAGCTGCAGGTCTTCGATGTCGTTGTAGAACACTGCCAGGTTGCTGCGCGCGCGGCCATTCCAGTATTCGGTTTTCAAACCCAGCTCGTAGCCGTCCATATACTCGGCGCGGTAGGTCGGGTCTCCCGGTATCGCACCGGGAACCTCTTCCGGGTTGTTCAGGTTGGTGCCGGCGCCACTGTTGTCGATGTTCACCCCGCCGGACTTGTAGCCGCGACTGTAGGAGGCGTAACCCATGACCTGCCCGGTGAAGTGGTACTGCGCCGACAGCGAACCGCTGAAGGCGTCCTCCTCGTAGTGATCGTCGAACTCCGGCCCGGGCTGGGCGGTGAGCACCCGGAACACGGCGTTGGGTGCCGAAGTGAACGCATTGCGGAACATGGCGCCGTTTTTCTCATCGCGAGAGTAGCGCAGGCCAACGGTCAGTCCGAACTGTTCATTGACGTCCAGGTTCCAGTGGGTGAAGGCGGCATAAGAACGGCTGTCTGCAGGCATGTCTACATCGCTCCACTGACCTTCGGTGGCATCCACGGTGCCGGCGGGAAAGCCATAGAACTGGGTAAACAGGGTATCCCAGTAGAATTGTGCCTGGTCGCCCCACCAGAGTTCGTGGTGCGCGTCGATGTCTTCATCGGCGTAATACACGCCAACCACATAGTCGCCGCCGGAGAAGGGGCCGATACTTTCCGCATCACCATTCAGGGTGAATTCCTGGGAAATCATCTTGGTTCTGAGGGATTCGCTGATGGAGAGGATATTGGCGCCGACGAAATCCGCATCCATGCCCTGCTGGGAGATGCGCCAGTCGCGAAGGCTGGACACGGACTTGAGCGTGCGACCACCGTCCAGCTCCCAGGCCATGTGCAAGACCGCGCCCTTGTCATCGATGGACTGATCCGTGGGGTTGCTCAGCACCTGCTGGTAGTCCTTCAGGTTCGCCGATGGCAGCTGCTTGCCCTGGGCCAATACCAGCGCGTTGATCAGGGGCTGGGTGGGGCCGTCAATGTCGTCGACCTGGCCGTAGCAGCAGTTATTTTGCTCGTCGAACCAGTCGATAATCAGGCGGCTGGAGAAGGTCTCCGAGGGTTCGTAAAGGAACTGAATCTTGGCGCCGCGAGGCTCGCGGCCGTTGTATTCACCGCCGTTGGGGTCCTCGATGTAGCCGTCTTCGCTGCCCCAGATAGCGGCTACGCGCATGGCCGCCTTGTCGCTAATCGGCACATTGGTGGCGCCGCGCACCAGCTGGTTGCCGTAGTTGCCGACTCCCACTTCATAATCCACGCTGAAGTCATCGGTGGTCGGCGCCTTGCTGTTGAGAATCAGGGCACCAGCAGAGGTATTCTTGCCGAACAGTGTGCCCTGCGGGCCGCGCAGAATTTCCAGGCTCTCCATATCCAGCCAGTTCTGCATTGCCTGGCCGGCGCGGGTGCGATAGACACCGTCCACAAACACGCCCACCGCGCCCTCGAACGCGCGGCTGTTGCCCACGGTGCCGATACCGCGGATCACGATATTGGCGCTGTTGGCGGCGCTGTTGACCACTGCAAAGCGGGTGCTGGAGGAGATCTGCTGGATATTTGCAATGCTGTCCACCTGGGCGGCGGCCAGCTCGTCCCCGGTGACGGCGGTAACGGCCACCGGCACTTCCTGCAGGTTTTCTTCACGGCGCTGGGCGGTAACCACCACTTCTTCCAGCTGGCGCGCCTCCTGGGCGGATACCGCGGACGGTACCGCCGCGGCAATTGCCGCCGCGAGCGCGGTAGTTGCTACGGTCAGGTTGCGCAGGAATGGATTGTCGTACGTATGCTTAGTAGCCATCGGGAGCTTCCCTCTCATCGTTTCATTATCTTTATCGAGTGATCGGGCCACGGGCGCACAGCGTCTGCCATTACTACCTGCGCCGCCAGCCAACAGGGGTCGGATCTTGGGCAGTATGTAAGGGCTAGTGAAAATAGCTTCGTCTGTTTGGATGAATTTACGTTAAATTCACCAGCGGAAGTATTCAGAGAATTTTGGCGCCAAGGCCAATGAGATTCGCCATTCACAGGGTGGCGTTTACCCGCAGAGCGAGGAAACCATGCATCACGATCAGCCCAACAACCCCCTACATGGCGTCAAACTGGAGACTATCGTCCTCGAGCTGGAAAGCCATTACGGGTGGGAGGGGCTCGCCGAGCGGATTCCGGTGAACTGTTTCCGCAATGATCCCTCGGTGAAATCCAGTCTGAAATTCCTGCGCAAAACACCCTGGGCCAGGGAAAAAGTCGAGGCTCTTTACGTTGCGACTTTCAGCGCCGCGAATCCCTGGAACAGGTCTTGAACCCATCCCCGGAACATCCGGTTTGTTATCCGCTGCCGGTACGGCGGCTAACAACATAAGTAGAATTAATTGGATGGATATTGAATGGAATAATGCGCTGCAGGATGTGCTTTTCCCGACTATTTTTCTTGCGTGAGTGAATCCCTTCCGAGCTCAGGAGCGTATCGGTTCATTTTCGGAGTAGCGATGGCAAGAGTATCAACCTGGTGTTTGCTGGTGGTGTCCCTGCTGGTATCTGCCTGTACTGGAATCCCCGAGGGGGTTGAGCCGATCGACGATTTCCAGCTCGATCGCTATCTCGGCAAGTGGTACGAAATCGCGCGCCTGGACCATTCCTTCGAGCGCGGGTTGAGCCGGGTTACCGCCGAGTACAGCCTGCGGGACGACGGTGGGGTGAAAGTGGTCAACCGCGGCTTTGACGCGGAAAAGGCCAAATGGGAGGAGTCTGTCGGCAAGGCGTACTTCGTCGGTGCGCCGAATGTGGGGCACTTGAAAGTTTCATTTTTTGGGCCCTTTTACGGCTCCTACGTGATATTCGAGCTGGACGAAGAATATCGCTACGCCATGGTTTCCGGGCCCAATCGTTCCTATCTTTGGCTGTTGTCGCGCACGCCTACGGTGGATGCGTCGGTGAAACAGCATTTTCTCAAACGCGCCGGTGAACTCGGTTTTGATACCGGTGCGCTGATTCTGGTGGAGCAGTCGCCCCTGGCAACG
>NZ_DATCMV010000041.1:0-2051 GCF_036563125.1 Microbulbifer sp. | reverse complement strand
GTTGGCAATGCGGTCGATATTGGGGGTTTTGTAGCCCAGCATGCCGCGGTTGTTGAAGCTGACATTCCAGAAGCCGATATCGTCGCCCCAGATCACCAGGATATTCGGTTTGTCCTGGGCCTGGGCGGCGCTATGGCCGAGGCACATCAGCGCTACAGAGGTGACCGCAATCGGCACCCGCAGCATGCGTTTCAAATAAGTGCGAACCATATTTTCCTCCTCGAGGGTGACAGCAAACTGTTTTCGGTATGTGATTTAACGCTTGGCAGCCGGGAAAACCGTTTTCCAGTCGTTTTGCATATCGATGACAACCCAGCCTTTTTTGGCGGCGTCATCGAGCCCTTTGTTGAGTTGGCCAACGTGAGAGTCGCGGTCGTAGGCCCATTCGCGCTTGGCATCGGTGTGATGCAGCAGTAAGCCAAAACGCGGGCCGCTGCCGGCGGTGGTCCACTCCAGCATCTGGTAGTCACCATCGGAGTTGCCGGAGGCGAATATGGGGCGCTGGCCTATGTACTGGTGGATACCGACGGGCTTGCCTTCTTTGTCATCCACCAGGTTGATTTCCGGCAGCTTGATAATCACCGGCTTGCCATCTTTCACTTCGTATTTGGCCTTGAGGCTGGAGCCGACCACCTGATCGGGGGGGATGCCGTAGGTTTGCTCGGCAAATACCCGCATAAAATCCACACCGCCCCCGGAAACAATGAAGGTCTTGAAGCCGTTCGCGCGCAGATAGTCCAACAGCTCCAGCATCGGCTGGTAGATCATCTCGTTATAGGGGCGGTTGGTTTTCGGGTGGCGCGCGGTTTTCAGCCAGCTAGCCACGTTATTTTGAAATTCTTCCGCGGTCATATTGGCGTGGGTGGCGGCGATGATTTTCATCAAGCCTTCCTTGCCACTGGCAATCACATTTTTCATGTCGCCTTTGAGGACGGAGGCGAAGGGCTCTTCGGTTTTCCACTCCGGGTGCTGCGGCGCCATCTTTTTCACCTGGTCGATGGCATAGATCAATTGGAAATAAACTGGCTGCTCTGCCCACAGGTTGCCGTCGTTGTCGAAGGTGGCGATGCGCTGGTTTTCCGGCACGAAATCCGGGGATCCCTTTTGCGTGACCTTTTCCACGAAGCCGACAATGGCATCTTTGGTCGGTCCGTCGTTCCAGGAGGGCAGTGGGGACGCGGCCTGGGCGGAAATAGCGTTGACCAAGAAAAAGATCAGCAGGCTCGCAGTGAGCCAGAACTGGAGCCGGTACCGCACATGCATAACGTGTTCCTCTAAACTGCGTGAGGATCTGGCAGGTATTACCTCTATCCCTATTTACTGTAGACGGAAATTTCTACCTTGATGTGTAAAGGCAAACTTGGGACCTGGCGGGTGCGCCTGTTCAGGGGTTCAGCGGCGGCAGGGACTGCGGGTACCGGGGAGTCGAGGTCGGTCTCAGTACCTCGATCGCCTGTGCCAATTGTTGCCAGGCGGCGGCGACGGCAGAGCCATCGGGCGTGCGGCCAAACTGCGCTGCGCCCATTACAAGTAAAGGGGGTTGCAGGGCTTTTGCGGCGGAAGGGCGGTAGCGCTTGAACTCCGACAGGGCCTGAAGGAACTCTGGATAGTCCTGTGCGGCGCAGGCATTTTGTAATCGCTGCCACGCGAGTTTTCCGGATGCCTCGGCCTGTTGTTCACGTAGTGCTCGCCACTTGTGCAGCCTGGGGCCTGCCCAGTGGGCGAGTAGCCAAACAGCGAGTGCTGCGGCAGAGAGGATGAGAAGTTTTTCCCACAGGCTGGTGCCGGTCAAGGGCCCCGGGCCGCGGGCGTGCACCTTGATAGCGTCCACCGAGGTTGTCTTTATGGTGCCATCGTCCAGGTCGTACCAGCGCAGGGTAATCGCGGGTAGCGTGCCGCGCGCGCCGCTCTCCGCCACGTAGGTTACGCGCTCAGTACGGATACCGATGGTTTCGTCGTTGCGGGAATCGGTTTTGTCTTCCGCCTTGTGGGCGTCTGCATAGGCGGCCAGGCCGTTCGGGCTTTGCGTGTTCAGCAGCTGGGGAATAAAT
>NZ_DATCMV010000027.1:0-46756 GCF_036563125.1 Microbulbifer sp. | reverse complement strand
TCGTAGTTACAGAAAATCACGCGATCGACCACCTGCGCGTATGCACGGGCTTCATCGAAGGATGGGCGGGAGAAAGAGGTCCACAGGGACGCGCGGAACAGCAGGTCTTCACGCAGCTCGTCACGGTAGTGCAGGCTTGGGAAGAAACCGTCGTAGGAGTTGGAGGTATCGTCCAGCGGTACCGCGATATCGAAGGATTCCAGCTGGTCAGCACTCTCCTCACGATCGTTGCGGATGGAGAGGTAACCGGTGGAGTTGAAATCGGTTTTCTCGTAGCGCACACCGGCGATCAGGGTACCGGTATCGGTCACCTGGAACTCACCCATGACGTAGGCCGCGGCGGTGTCCTCGGAAAGCTCGTAATCGTTACGGGTGCTGTCCAGCTCGCGCTGTTCGGGGTCGTAGTTATCGCCGATGACGCGCGTCTGCTCGATCAGGCGCTTGGCCTCGTCCTCGGTAATGAAGGCGTGGTCGAACAGGGGGTTGTCCGGCATGAAGGTTTCGAAATCGCCGAGGCGCGAACCAGCGGCCACCAAACATGCCTGATCACCAGCACAACCGGCAACGGCCTTGTCGTTAGGCACGATACTTACGCGGTTCTTGTCGCGGTTGCGCTCGCGGTTTTTGATTTTGAAACCGGTCTTGATGTAGTTGACCGGGCCGATATCAAAATCCTTGCGCAGGTTGGCCATGGCCTGGTCTAGGGTGTCCTCGCGAAAGCTGTCTTCCATAAACAGGTTGTCGTACAGCATGTAGGGCTGCACGCTTTCACCGTACTGGTAGCCGGAGGGACCGAAACCACCGGAACCCGGCACACTGTCGAGCCCGGCGAGATCCGCCAGCTGCGACGGGTGCACGATCTGGCCATTGAGGAAATCCTCACCGGTGCGACCGAGCGCAGTGATGTCGCGCACACGGAATTGTACACGGCTGCTGTCCGGGGAGTCCTGGGTGGCGCTGGAGTGGGTCAGTTCGTAGTCCAGGGTCCAGTTGTTGCCAAACAGGTTTTCACCACCGAGGGCATACACTTTGGTGTCACTCTCGGATTCCTGCATGAAGAACTGCTGCTGCAGGTCGATGCCGCCGGCACCGAACACATTGTTGGCGGGGTCCAGATACACCACTTCGTCGGCGCTCGCCTGGCCCCAGCGGTAGTATTCGCGCAGCGCCGTGTCTTTATCCGTGTATACGGTATTGCTGTAGCGCGCGTAGTACTTGCTGTTGTCGGTGGGACGATATTCCAGATCGAAGATACCGGCGATACGCTCACGTTCGGCATTTTCCTGGCGGTTCTGCAGCTCGAACGGAATCAGCATCGGGCTGTCGGCGCCGTCCAGGGTGATGTAACGCGGCAGGGTGCTGTCGTGGGCGCGAGACTCGTAACCTTCACTCACGCGGTTTTCGTAAGACAGTGAGTAGCTGAAACCCACTTTCTGGTCGGCGAAAATGTTGGTCCCTTGCAGGGTCAGCTTCGGCGACATTTCACCGCTCTGATCCTGGTAGGCACTCTGGGCGCGCACCTTGAAGGTGTTCTCACCGCGATCCAACGCGGAAACGGTGGTGACGTTGACGCTACCACCGATGGAGTTCAGGTCCATGTCCGGGGTCAGAGACTTCAACACCTCGATGGAAGACAGTACGTCAGCCGGCAGTGCATCGAGGGAGAAGCCGCGGCTCTCGCCGTCAGCCGGACCGCCGCCGCTGTTGGCCATTTCAGAACCGTTCATCTGTACGGAAACGAAGCCCGGACCGAGACCACGCAGGTTGATGAACTTACCTTCACCCTCGGAGCTCTGCAGGGTAATACCGGGCAGGCGCTGCAGGGATTCCGCCACGTTTTGGTCGGCGAAGTTACCGGAGTCATCCTGGGTGATCACGGAACTGAAAATGTTCTTGTCACGCTCCGCCTGACGGGCGTTCAGTTCCGCGTTGCGGACACCTTCAACGGAAACTTCTTCCATGGACATATCGGAAGAAGTTTCTTGTTGCTGTTCTTGCGCTTCCTGTGCCATCAGGCTGGTGGAAGCAGCCATGGCGATGGCCATAGCGAGAATCTGTTTTTTATAAGTCATTGTGACTCTCCCATCGTTTTTATCCAGCCGCTTTTCGGGCCGCGTCGATGATTATGGTGGCCGCCGGCTGTACCACGTTTGCAGCCGGCGACTTAATCAAGGCTTATTACTGGTAACTGATTTTGAAGTTGTCGATCACCACTGCCTTGTCTGCAGTACCGCTGTCACAGCGCAGCTGCAGGAAGGAATTCGCGGTTCCCACATCACTAGAGATGCTAACGGTGCCGGTAGGTGCTCCGCCCGCCATCTGCGAGGCCAGACTTTCGAAAATCTTGGAGCCGCTGCCGTGCATGGAGCTACCAGAGCTGGAGGTATTGTTATCCACATACACCTGACACTTGCCGGTTTCCACCGAGGTGTTGGGGTTTTGCACCACATCGAACGAAATCGTGTAGGGCTTGCTCAGATCCAGATCACCGCGGCCAGCGGTATCGGTGTCCGCGGTATCCGTGCCCTGCAGTGCATCGCCAATGGAGAAACGCGCGTTGTGCAGCGCCAGAGCGCCGCCTGACACACTGATACGGGTACTGCCGCTGGTCACAAAGTACATCGGCTTGCTGGCATCGCCAGACTGGGCCTTGTAGTCGGCAGTGAAGAAGTTGGTGGCGGTGGTTTCGGAATCCTCGACCAGGCCTGTGCCACTGAAGTCTTCTGCAAACAGTGCTGATGCGTCGGCACCCGCGTAGGAGCCCAGATCACCGATACCGCCCGGCAGCTCGCCCTTCAGCTGTTCCGCGGCAACGGCTGCGGCCGCATTGTCACTCCACACCAACCAGTCGAGGTTCGCATGGAAGGCACTGCCAGAGCCCTCACCAACACGCAGCAGGCTAGCTGAGCCGCCCGAGCGACCTGGACCGGCAAGGTTGCCGATCTCAACGCCATCGCGGTAGATAACTGCGGTGATGTTGTCCGCTACGGATGCCGGATCATTGACGGTAAAGCTGATCTGATAGGTGTGGTAACCGTCTGCGAAATTCAGGTCGGAAATCTCTGCAGTTACCTCACCCGCAAGGAATCTCTCCAGCTGAATTTTTCCGGAGTCCGGGCGCAGAATGGCTTTGATGCGGCGCTCATCAATATGGGTTTCAATTTCGAAACCGCGCGCGCCGCTCTGGGTAGTCGCATAGGCATTGTCGATACGCGCAACCCAAGTGAAGTGCTTCGGATAGGCACCGTCGGCGACGATACCGTCCAAATCACCTACGGGTTTGGTGTCGGCATCACCGGCGAGGGTATCCATGGTCATGATGCCTTCGCCGCTGACGGTAAACCAAGGCTTCTCTTCATCGGCGAAGGTAAAGTTGGTTTGCTCACTGCCATTGATTACTACTGCACCGAGGTCGCCCGGGTGGGTACAACCGTCGTACACATTCCACAGGATTCCGTTCACCGCGGAGGGATTAACCGTGGTGGTCGGGGTACAGTTGTCACCTACCGGGGCTTCCGGGGTACCCATTGCCGAGGCACTCCAGTCACCGGCACCGACGTTGTTCACGCCGCGCACCCAGACATAGTAGGTGGTGCCGTTTTCCAGCTCGGTCACAGTCGTGCTGGTCTCGGTAAGGCCGTTAACAACAGTTGCCGTCACTACATCGTCGCTGGTGTTGTAAGCCAGATCGTAACTTGCCGCACCCAGTACGGAAGCCCAGCTCACAGCCATCTGCGCGTCAGTGGCAAAGGTGGTCGGCGCTTCCGGCGCTTCCGGCGCAACCGCAGGCTGGAACACGGTACATTCGCCCAGCGCGGCCTGACCGTTTTCGGTCTGCTTCTCGATCAGCAGGTCGTCGATGATCGCAGTACCGCCCGCGGAAACACGCAGGTGCAGGAAGGATTTTTCGGTACCCACCAGCTGGGTTTTGATATCGACGGGGTCAGCACCGGGCTGCAGCGTAATATCGCCGGGCACATTGATTTCCACGCGTTTTCCGGGAATCAGGCTGCCGGTTTCCACGTTGAAGAGACGTGAGCCGGTACCGCCACCGCCGTGAATGGAGTTGGCCTCACCGGTGGTGTTGTTGTTCACGTAAATCTGGGTCATGGAACCGGAGCCGCTGGCAGAAGCCACACAGAAAGAAATCCGGTAGGGCTCGGACAGGTCCAGCTCACCCCAGCCACTGCCGCCATCGGTGCCGGGGGTGGAATCTTTTTTCGGGTCCAGCTTGGAGGCGTCAGCCATATCGGACTTGGTCTGGCCGATAGTGAAGCGCGCATTGCTGATCAGCAGGGACGGATCGCCGTTGTCGCTGACGATACCCAGGCGGGTAGCGCTATCGACGGTGATCTCGTTATTGGGATCGTCCTGATCGAAGAAACAGCAGGTCGGGTAGTAGAAAGAGGGGCGCTCGTCGATGTACTCGCTGCTACCCACGGTAGCCAGCGCTTTGTACTCAGGGCTGAAGAAGTCGATGACATCGCTCTGGTCAAAATTGGTGTACTCACCAAAGTTTTCCAGGATCGGCAGCGCGGTATTGATGATACCGCTCTCTTCCGGCGGTACCACTACCACGGGTGGTGGCTCAGGCAGGTCGGCGATATCGCCCTCTCCCGCGGAACTGCTGCCACCGCCGCCGCAGGCGGTCAGGGTCCCCATAATACACAGCGCAAGTGCGGATTTCGCCCAAGGTAAAGGTTTCATACTCACCCCTTCTCTCTCATTTTCCGTCGTTATTTTTATGAGCCCGGGTCTTGCCGCCCGGAGAGCTTCCTGATGGTGGCGCTGTTTGAATTATTTAGCGCGCGGTTACCACCCAGGCCCAGCCATGATACTTATTGGTTTGGCAATGAAAGCAGATTGGTTAGGCATATTCAACCATTTGTGCCGACTGGTAATAACGGTGGTTATCACCGGCCCGACTAAGGTGTATTAGGCGCCAAACATGCACAAATAATGGGCAAAAACAGGGTTTTTCTGTAATTAAACTACAGAAATCGTGATGGGTATCGCAGGGAAAACGCCGCCGCAGCGGTGTGGGAATGCCTAGAAAGCGGCCAGACCAACAGCCGATACCGCTGCGTGGAATGAAATGTGACCGTGACTTTGTTGCTCGTCGACGACAGCAGCGCGGGTGTCCGTGGCCGCCAGCACCAGCAGAAAGGCCAGACCGATCACCCAACCTTTTTCTTCAAGCGGTTTTATTCGATTCATTATCAGCTCAGGAAAGTGTCGCATTGTTGTTATGTCGTGGCGGGCAGCCTTGCGCTACCCGCCCCCGAATTTAAAAACACTGTAACAGCATCTCAGGGTGTGGCTTCGATCAGCAGGTCATCCACCACCACAGTGGCACCGCTCTCCGTTCTCAGAGTGATGAACGAGTTAGCGCTGGCAGTGAGACCTGCCACGGTGTAGCTCTGCCCCACTACCAGCTCGCTCAGATAGATCTGGTGGAACTTGGAGCTGGTTCCCCACAGGGAGTTGCTGCTGGACGACGTGTTGTTATCCACATACAGCTGGAAATACTTGCTGGTATCCCCGCCCACACTCACCACCTTGAAGCTAATCTGCCAGGGCGCGCTCAGATCGAAAACGCCGGTGTTGGTATCGCCACTGGTGGTGCTCACACTCGGTGTACTGTTGCCAATGGACACACGGGCGCCGGTCAGACTGAGCGCCCCGCTCTGCAGCTCCACGGTGCCAGTCACCCGGTAATACATGGGTGTGCCGTCGCCCGGCGCGCCACTGAGATCGCGGTAGTTGTTGCTGAAGAAGTCCGCGGTATCGGTGGCAAAGTTTTCCGCATAGGGCAGCGCCACGTCTTCAATCAGCGGCTCCTCTTCCACCGGCACTTCACCTTCCGGTGTCACCGGCTCGGGAATTTCAAGCCCCGACTGGTCGATCTTGCCGACGCCCGCATTGGCAATGACGTGCTCTTTGAGACCATCGGTCGCGTCGAGGGTATAGCCGTAGGGCACGGTGTAGCTGGAGGTGGATTCACCGTTTTGCGCGGTGATATCGGTGCCGCTGCCGGCGGTCCAGGTGACCCCGGTGCCGAACACGTTGCCTTTCAGGTTCCAGTAACCGATCACGTCCGAGTAAAAGGACACGATGGGATTCTGGGTATTCTCGAACACGTTGTGCTCGATCAGCATTTCCGCACCGGCGCGGGAGTTGATCGCCGTGGATTGGATATTGTTGTAGTAGTTGTTGTACACGTGGCCCTTGCCGTGGCGGTACAGCGGCACGCGGGATTCCAGATTTTCGAAACGGTTGTGGTGGAAGGTCACCAAGCGATCGGTATCCGGATTGGTGTCGCTTTCGGTATGCCCGTGGAGGGAAGTTTTCCACGCGTCGTGCAGGTAGTTGTACGACAGGGTGATATAGCGCGCACCGCTTTTGGAATCCACCAGGCCATCGTAATAGTCCTTGCCCACAGACATGGAGTTGTACAGCTCACAGTGGTCGATCCAGATGTGGCTAGTGGTGGAGCCGTCGTCGTCCCCTTCGATACTGATATTGTCCTTTTCCTGGCCGGGCCAGGCTTCGTGGAACTTCAGGTTCTGCACGATGATGTTGTTGGCGCGGCGGATATACAGGCCGATACCGTCGAACTCGCCGTTTTCACCCACACCGATCAGCGACACATTATCCATATCGCGCACCTGGATATCGGTTCCGGTGCCGGTATTGAAATCGGTAATGGTGCCGTCGATATAAATCGTGATCGGCTGACTAGCGTCCTTGGCCTCGTCCAGTTTCGCCTGCAGGTCGGCACCATTATTGACGGTGTAAACCAGCCCGCCGGCACCGCCGGTGAGATTGTAACTGTAACCAGCAAAGCCGCCATCGGCACTGCCACTGCCGGAGGAACTGGAACTGCCGGACGAGCTCGAGGAACTGGACGAACTGGAAGAGCCACCGCTGGATGAGCTTGAGGAAGAGCTGCTCGAACTGCTGGAGGAACTACTGCTGGAACTACTTGAAGAACTGCTGCTGGACGAGCTACTGGAGCTGCTGCCGCCGTCGCTGCCACCACCGCCACAGGCGGTTAAGCCGGCGCAGAGTACCAGCGCCAGTAGTGTTTGCAATGAGGTCTGCATAACGCGTAATCCTGAAAGTAAAAACCCCGCGCAATTCTGCGCGGGGGCTTTTGGGGTTTACTGGGACAGTTGAATATCTTCGAAAGTGAAGGACTGGTCGTCGTTGTACGGCGCCGCAAACAGGCCCACCTTCACGGAAGCCGGTAAACCGGTAAACGTATTCGCGCCCAGCTGGGTGAAGGTCACACCGCCATCGATGGAGACGTACACGTAGTAAGCCTGCCCGACTCGCTGCAGTTTGAAATACAGGCTGTCACCGGGCACCACCGCAGCGCCGCTGGCCTTACCCCAGCCGCCGCCGGCCGCAAGAATGTGGCCGTACTGGGTCACCCACTCGGCGCCTGACATGTGTATGCCCACATGCACCAACGGGGATGTGGTGCCGGCGGTGGTATCGCACTCACACATCATCAGGCCCACCGGAAACTGGTTGGCCGCGTAGTTACCGCCCGCGCTTTTCAGTTTCGCTGTCAGCACAAAGTCACCCTCCACCTGCTGTGAAACAAGGTAGAAAGACTGCGCCATGGTTTCAAACTTACCGTCGCTGGCAGTGAAGGTGACGCTGTTGTCGGACTGCGCACCGATGCTGCCGGTGGCGACGGTGGCAGAGGACTGACTGCTGTCGCCCACCAGCTGGCCGCTGCCGCTCCAGGTTTCGCCGGAACCGGCTGCAACGACACAGTGGTCGTCACTGGTGTCTTCCGGGTACGGGTCCCAACCTTCGCCACTGTTCCAGCCGGAGAAGATCTGCGCGCGCGAGCAGAAGCGGCTAGCTACCTCCGCCTCACTCAGCTGATAGCAGCTGCCGGAAGTACCGCAGCGGCCGCTCAGATCCAGCGGACTGCCGGCGAGATCGGTGCTGCCGTATTCGCGCCAGCCAGCATCCGCAGTTGCGGTTTTGGGGTTGGGTGCAGGCTGGCTGTTGATCCCTTCATAGGCCCAACCTTCCGCCGCCACATGGGTGTCCATGGCGGTATTGATGAAGGTGACATTGTCGTAGTAAGTGCTGCTGCCACCACTGCGCGCCAGGTAGGTGGTACCGGGCTGGATGGTGACGCCTTTCGGACCCGGGCCCTGGGTGAGTTTCGAATTCAGGAACACGAAGCCCGGTGCGGCCGGATCTGGGGTGCGCGCCTGCAACAGGTAACCGCCTGTGCTAGTAGCCTCGGTGCTTTTGGAATCGCCAATGGAGCGGATTTCCGAACCCTCAAACACGGTGGCCGTGCTGTAGCCCCAGATAAAATCCACGTTGCCGACAACCAAAGCATTGTGGAACCAGTTGTAGCCTTTCAGCAGCAGCGTGTCCTGCTCGGAATAGAACGCGGCATCGCGTACGATCAGGCGGCCTTCGCTGTTGAAGTACAGGGTTTCCGCCTGGTCACCGGCACCGGTGCGCACATGGGTGTTTTCGATACTCAGATCTTCCAGGGTGAGCATGTCACCGCCCTTCACCAGGAACAGGCTGCGGCCTTCGCTACCGCCGTTCAGCGCTTCGTAGTTCTCGTAGTAAATACGGGTCTGATCAGCGCCGGCACCCTTGATGGTGAGATTGTTTTTTCCGGTGAGATACAGCATTTCCCGGTAATCACCCGTGGCAACGGTAATGGTTGCCGCTTCGTCCGCGGCGACATTTTCCATCACATGGTTCAGTGCGCCTTGAACCGTGCGGAAGTCCGCAGCACCGTCGTCATCCACGGTGACGTTGGCTCCCGATGGCAGCGCAGCACGGGTGGTAAAACTCCAGCCGGCGTCTTTTCCGAGACCCACAAAATCACTGCCATTAAGCTTCGCGCCCTGCACCAGGTCGGAACTGATCGCCACAAAGTACTCGACACCGGGCTCCAGCACATCGGTGTGCGGGGCAATGGTGAGGGTGTTGCCACTGATTGCAAATGGGGTGACATTCAGGGTGCGGGTCTGCGCCTGACCTTTGTAGCCGAGGGTGTCGGTTTCACCACCGGCGCGGATGGCATCCACCTCGGTGTTGTTATCCGCACGGAAAATCCGCACAGAACCGACGGCAGCATTCAGGGTCGGCGTGTTATCGAAGGTGATGCTGAGGCGGGTATCTTCATAGATACCGGTGGCACCTGGCAGTGGCGTTACCAGCGCACTGATATCACCGTAGGTGGCGGTGGGCATGGCAAATGCTTTGGCCACTTCCACGCTGATACTGCGCTGCAGGCTACTGTCGGAGCCACTGATGAAGGTCACTTCCGCAGTACCCTGCGCCAGTGGTGACAGTTTCACCAGGTTGCCGGTGACCTCGACGGAAACTACGTTGGTATCGCTGGAAACCGCATCAAAAGTATCCGCGGTTACACCATCGCTCTGCATCGCGGTGACGTTAACCTCGAGCGCCGGATCACCTGCGGTGGCGGTCCAGGTAGGCTCCACATAGTCGATGGTGAGCTGCACCGGTTTAACGGTGGGGTCACCCACTTTCACGTAGTCCACCTCAAAGGAGCGGTTGTAGGTGAAGAAGCCGATACGCCCGGCGGTTGAGTATTTATTATCTTCGTCGCTATAGGTGCCGAGTTCCTCGCCGTCGAGATACACGGTCACACTGTTGCCCACCATGTCGTAGCGCACGGTGTACCAGCTACCATCTGTGCCTCCCTGCTCACCCAGCAGCAGCGGCTTTTTCGCCTGCACAGCGCGGCTGATAGAACCGCTCGCGCCGTTGTCGTCGGTGCTGGCATAGCCCGCTTCCACCTGAGTGGACTCCGGGCTGCCCTGCATATTCAGGCCGCCGAAATACCACTGCAGTGGCCCCTGGTAGCGGCCGATGCTGTACAGGTACTTGTTGCCGGTATTGCCGTTGTTACGCGGGCGGATACGGTATTCGACAAAGTAGTCCGCGGGCACACTGCCAAACACGCCCTCTTTCACCAGAATCAATTCACCTTCGCGCAGATTTTCTCCGCGAGTGCCAGCGGTAAAGCGCAGCGACTTGCGCTCGCCCTCGTCGAGAATATCGAATACACCGGGATCGGCAAGCCCGTAGCCGTCGATCAGCGAATCCCAGTTACTGGCAAATTCACCGTCTTCAAAGTCATCACAAAAATACAGACCGGTTTCCGGACAAGTAAAGGTGACGGGTTCCGGCTCAGGTTCCGGCTCAGGTTCGGGCTCAGGTTCGGGCTGGGGTTCAGGCTCCGGCGTTACTATTGGATTTAGTTCCACCAGTTCTTTTTTACTACCGTCGTCGCTACAGCCAGCCAGTAGGCTGCCGAGCAATGCGGCCATCAATGCGCCGTGTACTCTCATCGAACACTCCTAATTTTCAATTTTATTGTTGTTACCCGGCCTGCGCCGGTGCTGCCTTCACCGCCCTACCGCACCACAACTTTCCCCAATTGATTTACGGCAAGACAAATGATCATGGCGACAGAAAATGTCGGGATTTTCCGCCCGACAAAGTCCTGTCAAATTTCTGAGCTAACCCGCTTGGTTTCGTGCCGGTGGAAATGACGGCTTTTGTTTTGATTGACGTGGCCCATTCGCCATCGGCGAGATGAGCCATGTTTTTTCTGTGGTTTTTTAGCCCGCGCTAACTACTGGCAACTTGCGGCAGCAGGTGCGGAACCGGTGATCGACATGCTGTCGATATTCGCAAGACCGCCGCTGCCGGTAGCCTGCAGGCGAAGGGAGTTGGTGCCGGCATTCAGCCACACGGTAACGGCACCGCTATCGCTGTAACTGGTCCAGGCACCGCTGCCGCCCATACTGAGGGAAGCCTGGCTGCCACCATTTACCAGCACTGCTGCGGGACGTTCACTGCCGCCATTGGCGTAGCGCCATGTCAGGCTGTAGTTGCCGGCACTCGGCACAACCACGGACCAGTCCACGCCCATACCTGAGGCGTTGTCGGTATTGGCGTAACCCGCACCGGTATAACCGCTGTGCTCGGTTTCGATCGCACCATCCACACCGCAAAATCCGGTGGTGCTTTCCTGCAGCGTGATGGTGGAAGTGGCGGAACCGATTTGCGCATCGTCACCATTGGAGTTGTAGGTGGCGAGGTTCTGGTCGGTGACCTTGATCCAGTAGTAGTAGATGCCGTCGGCGAGCCCGCTGTCGGTATAGCTGGTGCCGGTGACACCGGACGCAATGCGCAGGCGCCCACTGGGATCGGGGTCGGTATCGCGGTAAACCTCCTGGTTGCGCACATCGATATTGCTTACGTTCCAGTTCAGGATTGCGTTGCTACCGGAGACCGACACGCTCAGGGTGACACTGGCACTGCCGCCGGATGAGCCGCCGGAGGAAGAACTGCTGGCGGTTGCACTGTAGAGCTCAAACTCTGCGATCTGCGGCGCGCTGCTGGCAGAGTCGATCATCAGGTTGATCTTGCTCATGCTCACATCGCCGAGATAAACCTGCAGTGCGGAACCGATGGTGGAACCGGAAGCGAGTACCGCACCGGTATCGTTATTCACCAGGCGCCACGATTGCACCCGATCGCCGATCTCGCGGATCACTACGGTATTGAAACTGGCCGTGAGGTTTTTCACCGAGATGCGCTCGCCGCTGCTGGAGCCCGGCTGCCAGTAGCTTGAGGTATCGCCATCGATGGCATTGCCGTAGCTTGAGCCGCTGGCTTTGCTGCTGCCGTCCACACCGGCGGCAAGCGCCAGGTTCTGGCCCAGTGTGCCACCGCCGGAACCGCCGGATGAAGTGCCACCGGAACTGCTGGAGGAAGAACTGCTGGACGAGGAGCTGCCACCGGATGAACTTGAGCTCGAACTGGAGCCGCCACCGGAAGAGGAGCTGACCGTACAGTTTGCCGCGCGTTCCAGGCCCTTGTTGGCGCCCGCAGTGGAGGCAACGATTTGCGGCACCAGGTTGGCATCACACAGGGAGTAACTGTAGGGAATGCTGATGGAGGTGGTGGAGACCGGGTTGGGACCGGCCGGGTGATTCTTGTCCGCCTCTGCCGTCCACTGCACATTTGACCAGACGTTACCGCTTACCTGCCATGAACCCATATCATTGGTGTAGAAGGTACCGAGCGGGTCTTTCGAATCCTCGAAATAATTATTTTCCGCACGCATCTTGCCGCCGATGCGCGGGTTCATTCCGGACTCATTGAGACTCAGGTAGTGATTGTTGTACGCGTGCGCGGTGGCGCCGCGCAGCAGCGGAGTACGTGAATCGATGTTCTGGTAGAGGTTGTTGTGGAATGTTACCGGCCCGTTGTTCAGGTCGCTGTCACTGGAGCCGACCAGACCACCGCGGCCCGAGTTGCGCAAGATACTGTAAGAAAGGGTGACGTATTTGGTGTTCGCCTTCATGTCGAACAGCGCATCGAAACCTTCGCTCTCACCTCCGGAAGCTTCCAGGGTCAGGTGATCCGCCCACACGTTATACACATCGGATTCCATACCGACCGCATCGCCGCCGTTGGAAATGGGGGAACCGGATTTTTTTACATTCCGCACATGCAGGTTCTGCAGAATGATGTTCGAGGAGCTGCGCAAGTGAATCCCCAGCTCATCAAATAGAGCGCCGTTGCCGACACCGATCAGCGACACATTGCTCACTTCCTTGATTTCAATCACGCCGTCGGCGGTATTGCAGCTGTCACCGGATACCTTGCTGGTATTGCCGTGATTGATGGTGCCCTCGACGTGAATAATGATCGGGGTATCGCTGGAGGCGCGGTTGCACAGCGCCTGGTGAATCTGGGTACCGGTGGTGGCATAGACCACGCTGCCGCCGGCACCGCCGGTAGTTCCGCCGTTCTGGGTGGCAAAGCCCGTGGCCTGCGCGGAGATATCCGCGGCCGCGAGGCTGCCCAGCAACGCACCCAGCATTGCTGTTCTCTTCAGTCTGAATTCCATGTGACCTTCCGTATTTATGTTTATTAGAAGTCGAAATCAGACGACCAGTCACAGGCACCACACCCGCAAACAACGCCCTTTTACGCACCGACTATTCGGGGCTAACGGGAACTACAGAGGGACTAATCATCATCGCTAATCGCCGCCAAGGGACAGGCAGCTTCAAGATTGGTTTGCCATTATTGTTTTATCCGGCCTTTGCAAAAGCCTTAATTGGCAATACCAAAACTGGAAAAGAGGTTAGCCATAAAGCGTTTTTATGTAAAGCCTATTCACGGGCGGCAGGCGCCAATACCGACGCAGCTTGTGGCACTTCCGCTCGCAGGCCTCTTTGAAAGTCCAATAAAAAAAGCCCGCGTATCGTGAGGTACGCGGGCTTTTTTATATAAAGACAGGTTAGTCTTTTGTTTTACTGGCAGGCCACTTCGCCCAGTCCAATTACATACGCCTGGCTGTAACCCAGCGGTGAGTTGAACGGAATCTCACCATTTTTACCGGCGGTGGCGCTGACGTAGTCCGCCAGTGCCTGGCCAGCCGGACGGCCTTCCGCAGTAATTACATCGCGGGAGTACTGGGAGTAATCCAGCTTGAGGTCCGCAACGCTGCCTGAGGCACTGACGATGTCGTACACCAGGGACGGATCCAGGTTACACGCCGCATCGGAGAACCACACCTTGCTGCCCTCGCTGCGGAAGTTGCCACCGTCCACATCGCGGGCCAGCTCTTCACCGCGCTCGGTCAGCGCCTGCACCACATCGTCCTTCTCCTGGTGAATACGGTTCATCAGGAACATGTTGTCTTCCCACAGCACACTCGCGCCGACACGCACACTGAGGATGTCTTTGCGATAGTTCATGAACAGGTTGTCGAACATGTGCGTGGTGCCGCGACGGATCAGTGGCACCCGGCGCAGGGTGTTGCCCAGGTAGCTGTAGTGATCGTCGGTGGTGACAAACGCATTGTGGTGCATGGTGGTGCGGATCTGCTCGTTGATGGTCCGGCTGTCGCTGGAACCGTGCAGCGCCGCGCGCTTCACATTCACCAGTTTGTTAAACGACATGGTGATGTTGTACGCCCCTACTTTCACATCAAACGCCGAGTCACCGGTGGTGTCGAAGGAGTTTTTGTGAATCCAGATTTCATGGGATGCACCGGTATTGCGGATCATGTCCGGATCAAGGCCGTGATCCTCGGTATGGCCAGCACCGCGGAAATCCAGATGGGTCAGGATCACATGCTCGGAGGTCATGGTCGGCGTGCCGCTGCTGTCGGCGCCAATGGCAAAACCGTTGAAGCGGAAATACGCATTGCTCTGGCGACCATCAAGCGTCTTGTGCGAACCGATTTTGGTGTTGCGGATTGGCAGGTCCTGATCGTTCAGGCGGGTATTAAAGAATTCCGCCATGCAGGATTCGTTATCGCTGTAGCCATTGTCCGCGCACCACTGGTGGTAATCGATACACTGGGCTTCGCTGCCGCCGATCGCTGCCTGCACCGAGGCATCGCCACAGAAATTGCGGTACATCGCCACTTCGGTTTCATCGGCAAACTCGAACTTGTCGAACACGATCCAGTTCGGTTCATCACCGGTGACCGCATCCAGGATCTGCTGCTCGACGCTGCGGCCCTGCGCATCGTTTTTGGTGATCACGGTCAGCTGGCTGTTGCCCGCGGGATCGTAACCGCCCATGGCGCTTTCACCGTAACCCACCGCACGCCCCAGGGTCTGGAACAGGCACTCGACAATTTCCTGATCGCTGGTGAGCTCACTGGAGTCGCGCCAGTTTACGTTGGGGTCGGTGGACAGGATGTAGCAGGCGTTGCTCACCTCCGTGGATGGGAAGGCGCCGCCAGAGGAAGTACCACCGGAAGAGGACGAGGAGCTGCTGCCGCCGGAGGAACTACTGGACGAAGAACTGCTACCACCGGAAGACGAGCTGCTGGAGGAGGAGCTGGTGGTACCACCGGAAGAGCTGGAGCTGCTGGAAGAACTGCTTGAGGAAGACGAACCGCTGTCGCTGCCACCGGCACAGTCGCCCGCCACAGGCTCAACGCCAGTCACGGCGAGACTGTCGATATTCGCAAGGCCATTGCCACTGGTCGCCTGCAGGCGAATCTCGTTGTAACCCGCACTCAGGGCTACAGCGACAGACGCAGTGGTGTAACTGGTCCAGGCACCACTCTCGCCCATAGCAATGGAAGCCGCACTAGCGCCATTCACCAGTACATCGGCGGGACGGTCACCGGAGCCGTTCGCATAACGGAATTCCAGCGTGTAGACGCCCGCTGCGGGCACCATCACGGACCAGTCGACACCGGTGCCGTTAGCATTCTCGGTATTGGCGTAACCAAAACCGGTGTAGCCGCTGTGCTCGGTTTCCAGCGCACCGTCTACGGCGCAGAAGCCGGCTTCCGCTTCCTGCAGCACCAGTGTAGACACGGTGCCGCCACCGCCAGAGCTGCTGGACGAGGAACTGCTGCTACCGCCGGAGGACGATGACGAAGAGGAGGAAGAACTCAGCCCCCCCGTCGCGTTGTACACCTCGAACTCGGCGATGTATGGCGCACTGCTGGCAGTGTCGATTTCCAGATTGATCTTGGCCATGGATACATCGCCCAGATACACCAGCATCTCACTGCCGATACCGGTGCCGGACGCTAGCTCTTCGCCGGTGTCGTTGTTTACCAGGCGCCAGCTCTGCACCGCATTGCCATTCTCGCGAATGATTACGGTGTTGAAGTTGGTAGCACTGCTCCACTTGATGGAAACACGCTCATTGCTGGCAGATGAAGGCTGCCAAGCAGACGTCAGGTCACCATCACGCACGTCGCCGTAGCTGCCGCTGCCCTTGCTGGAACCGTCGGAGCCGGCGCCGATGGACAGGTTGGCACCCAGCTCGGTTGGCACACCGCCGCCCGAGCTGCCGGTACCGCCGGAGGAGCTGCTTGAAGAGGAACTGGAGGAACTGCTGGAGGTTCCGCCGGAAGAGCTGCTGGAGGAACTGGAACTGCCACCGGAGGAACTGCTGGACGAACTGCTGCTGGAGGAGCTGCCGGAGGACTGGCAGTTGCCGTCGGAAGTCAGCAAGCCAGTGTTAGCGCCGGCAGTGGCGAGCACGATCTGCGGTACGCAGCCCGCGTCATCCAACGTGTAGCTGTAGGGAATATTCAGTGAGGTGGTGGATACCGGATCCGGTCCCGCCGGGTGGTTGTCGGTAGCCTCTTCGGTCCAGGTGACATTGGAGAAGATATTGCCACTCACATCCCAGTAACCCATATCGTCGGTGTAGAAGGTACCGAGCGGGTCCTGGGAGTCCTCGAAATAATTGTTTTCCGCTTTCATGATGCCGCCGATACGCGGATTCATGCCGGATTTGTTCAGGCTCAGGTAGTGGTTGTTGAACGCGTGCGCGGTGGCGTGGCGCAACAGCGGCGTACGCGAATCGATGTTCTGGTACAGGTTGTGGTGGAAAGTCACCGGGCCGTTGTTGTCGTCGCTGTCGCTGGAACCTACGAGTCCGCCGCGACCGGAGTTGCGCAGGATGCTGTAGGACAGGGTCACGTACTTGGTGGTGGCCTTCATGTCGAACAGCGCATCGTAACCGTCACTCTCCCCCCCCTGGGCCTCCAGGGTGAGGTGATCCGCCCACACGTTGTACACATTGGTTTCCATACCGATGGCGTCACCGCCGTTGGAAGTCGGGGAACCGGATTTCTTCACATTCCGCACGTGCAGGTTTTGCAGAATGATGTTGGAGGAATTGCGCAGGTGGATACCGAGTTCGTCGAACAGCGCACCGTTGCCAACGCCGATGATGGAGACGTTGCTCACATCCTTGATTTCGATGACGCCGTCGGCGGTGTTACAGCTGTCGCCGGAAACCTTGCTGGTATTGCCGTGATTGATGGTGCCCTCGACCTGGATGATGATCGGGGTATCACTGGAGGCGCGATTGCACAGCGCCGCATGGATTTCGGTACCGGTGGTGGCGTAGACCACCTCGCCGCCGGCGCCACCGGTGGTGCCGCCGTTCAGTGTCGCGTAGCCCACTGGCTGCGCCACTGCTCCGGCAGCCATAAAGCTACCCAGCAGTGCACCGAGCACGGCTGTTTTTTTCAGCTCAAATTGCATGTGACCTTCCGTTTATTTTTTTATCGAGAAGATATTTTTCAGACGACCGGCCACGGGTGCGCACTCCACGGTGGAGTGACCCGAAAGCTAATGCCCGGAATACAACTTGAGGGGATAGCAGAACCAATCATCATCGCTGTGGGAGGCGGGTACCGCGGCACCATCCCGTGTGTTCGGCTTGCCGTTATTGTTATACCGCTTGATTAATTGGCAATACCAAAGAACAGGGAGAGGTTAGGCAACATGACTGAAGGTGTAAACGTAGCGGACAGGCACAAATGTATAAAGTGTGACTGGTCGCACCAAAAGAGGGAAACTTTGCGGACAAATGGCGCGCGATGCAACGCAAGACGTCCTGAAAAGTCGCCAAAATAGTAATTGGACTTGCCAAAGTTATATGACCAGGCCCGGTGCAACTACCCAGATCAAAGCCCCCACAGCTTCCACCCGTGCCGGCGCATCGCGCTCCGGTACTCGGTACGCGGGCAAAATTTCAGGCAAAAAAAAGCCGGGCTGGAAAAGCCCGGCAATACCATCCTGATGATGATGCGAGGAAATCAATGAAACAGATTGAACTACAGCCGCGTTAAATCGAGGTGCATATCACCTCTCGCAACCCCGGGTTTCACAACTCGGGGTTACTCGATCAATCCCAGCGCACGCGGCAGAAACTCGCTGATACCCGGCACCAGGGTGACCAGTGCCAGTACCACAAACATCATGAGGTACATGGGCATCAGCGGGCGAATCAACGCGGTGATTGATGTTTTGGAAATACTCGCCCCCACGAACAGCACACTGCCCACCGGCGGTGTACACAGGCCGATACACAGGTTCAGGATCATCACGATACCGAACTGCAGCGGCGACATTCCCAGCTCGGTGACTACCGGCAGAAAGATTGGGGTAAAGATCAGCACCGCCGGGGTCATGTCCATGAATGCACCCACAGCCAGCAGAATCAGGTTGATGGTCAGCAGAATCAGCAGCGGATTGTCGCTGATGGTGATCAGCGCCTGGCTGATGGTCTGCGGAATGTTCTGGTAGGACATGATCCAGGACATGGCGGAGGACGCGGCGATCAGGAACATCACGATCGCAGTGGTCTCAACGGACTTGGTGAGCAGCGCCGGCAGCTCGCCCCACTTCACTTCCTTGTACACCACACAGGACAACAGCAGCGAGTAGAGCACCGCAACCGCACTGGCCTCGGTGGCGGTGAAGAAGCCGCTGATGATGCCGCCGATCACGATAAAGATTAGGAACAGGCTCGGTACTGCATCCAGGGTTTTCTGCAGGGCAAACTTCAGGGTCGGCTTTTCACCCACCGGATAACCCTTGGCCTTGGCCCAGATACCGCACACGATCATCAGGCCAAGTGCCAGCAGCAGACCCGGCAGGTAACCGGCGATAAACAGTGCGGCGATGGACACACCACCGGACGCCAGCGAGAACACGATCAGGATGTTGCTCGGTGGAATCAGCAGGCCGGTGGTGGAGGAAGCCACGGTCACCGCAGTATTGAAGTTCTTGTCGTAACCCTCTTTGGTCATGGACGGAATCATGAAACCGCCGATGGCCGAGGTAGCCGCCACTGCGGAACCGGAGATGGAACCGAACAGGGTGCAGCTGATGATGTTCACGAATGCCAGGCCACCGGGCAGCATGCCCACCAGCACCCGCGCGAAGTCGATGATGCGCCGGGCAATGCCGCCGCTGCCCATCAGCATGCCGGAGAAAATAAAGAACGGAATCGCAAGCAGCGCGAAGCTATCGATACCGCTGGCCATACGCTGGGCCATGGTGATCATGGCCGGATCAAAATCGATGGTGCACAGCATGGTGAGCACGGTGGCCGCACCAATACTGATGGAAATGGGTACGTTCAGGGCGAGCAGGATCAGGAAACTGACCAGCAGTACGATAACGGCGACTTCCACGGTGGCTCTCCTCGCTTACGCTTCTGCAGCAGCGGAAGGCTGCTTTTGTTTTTCTTGTTGCTCCCGCGCCACCTGTGCCTGGATCTCCTCCGCCTCCTCGGCGAAGGGGTGCACACTGGAATCGAATTCGGCGGGCAGTTCCTGCTTCGCGGTGATGAGCTCAACCAGCTGGTCGATGGAGAACAGGCAAATCAGCAGGCCGGAAAGCGGCAGCACGCTGTAGACATAGCCCATGGGAATATTCAGGGCCGCGGAATACTGCTCCAGTTCGAAGGTGAGCAGCATCAATTTTGAGCCGCCGTAGACCATGGCGGATGCGGCGAAGCCAAAGCACACCAGCACCACGAAAATCTGCACGGTTTTGCGCGCCGTGCCGTGCAGTGCATTGGTGAGCAGGTCGATGCCCAGGTGGGATTTTTTGCGGAACGCGTAGGCACCGCCGAGGATGCCGATCCACACCAGCAGGTAGCGCGCCAGTTCTTCGGTATAGGAACTCGGCTGCATGGGCAGGAAACGGGTGAGGATCTGCCAGGTGACGTCCACCACCATCAGCGCCAGCAGCGCGCCGAGCGCAAAGGCCAGCGCCTTTTCAATTTTTTGCATCATCTTCGCCATCCACTTTTTATCGTTGTCAGTGGGCTTAGTTTTTCAGCCAGATCGGTAAGCCGGTTTGTTCTGCAGGGTACGGGCTTCAGTTGATCGCCTTGATCTGCTCCAGCAGGTCGCCGACCTCTGTGCCCTTGTAGCTGTCATGCAGCGGTTTCACCGCATCGATAAAGGGCTGCTTGTCCGGGTAGATCACCTCAACACCGGCGGCCTTCACCGCGGCCAGGGATTCCTCGGTGGATTCCTGCCACAGCTGGCGCTGGTAGGCCACCGCCTCATCCACCGCCTGGCTCAGCCATTCCTGCTGTTGCGGTTCGAGCTTGCTCCACACTGTGGTGCTGATCAGCAGCAGGTCCGGCACATAGGTGTGCTCGTCCAGGGTGTAGAACTTGGAAACTTCGTAGTGCTTGGAGAGGTAAAAGCTCGGCGGGTTGTTCTCGGCCCCATTGACCACGCCCTGCTGCAGCGCGGTGTAGAGCTCGCCCCAGCTCACCGGGGTGGCGGCGCCGCCCAGGGTGTTCACCATCTTGATCGCGGTCTGGCTGTTCTGCACACGGATCTTCTGGCCGTTGAGATCGGCCGGTGTCTGCACCGCCACATCGTTCATATAAAAGCTGCGGCTGCCTGCATCCAGGTAACCCAGGCCGCGCAGGCGCGCGCGCTCACAGGCCACCAGCAGGTCTTTGCCGATGGGGCTCTGCAGCACTTTCCAGAAATGGTCGGAATCGCGGAATACATAGGGAAGGTTGAAGACCTTCATCTCCGGCACGAAACCCTCCATGGGGCTGGCGGAGACCTTGGTCATGGCCAGGCTGCCGATCTGCAGCAGCTCGATCAGTTCGCGCTCGCTGCCCAGCTGGCCGCCGGAGTAGATATCGATACGCATGGTATCGCCGGAGAGTTCACGCAGGCGCTTGTCCATGAACACCATGGCGCGGTGCACGGAGTGCTGCTGGTCCAGGGTGTGGGCCAGTTTCAGCGCCACCTGGTCATCTTTGAAGCCGCAGCTAGTCATCAGCAGGGTGGTGCCCGCCAGTGCCGCAGCGCCGAGCTGCCGCAAGAATCTTCTGGTTATCATCATCGTGACCTGCGATCTATTTCTTATCGGGTACAGGTTTGCCGGTGTGCCACATTGCGCTTCGCGCGCTCGCGACGCGCAGGAGGTCATGGCAGACCAAATTGGTCATACCATGCTATCAACAACCGGTCAGGGGGTGCAATCCGTGATTTCGGTTTTCGCCGCCCATATGGCCTACCGCATCCAGCCACAATACCGGACGCGCTCTATCGGGCACTAAAGTGGTGCAAACATGGGCGCCACCATGGCGCCGAAACCTGTGCGCCCGCGGGTGGAAATGGGACTCGCGCGCGCCAGCAGGCGCATGTTACGCCAGAATGACGTTTTTTTGACCGTTAATTGCGGCCCCCTGCCCGACCGCCTGCGCCTGACCAGTCCCGACAGGGAAACCGAATTAGAAGTTGTGATCAGCAGGTAGCCGTTGCCGCAAAATAGTCCGCACGCGGGATGATGGCGCCGCGGTGGCCGATGACGCGCGCGGCGCAGCGATTGCCCGCAGCGATGGACTCTTCCGGGCTGGCGCCCTGCAGGCGTGCCGCCAGGTAGCCGGCATTGAAAGAATCCCCGGCACCGGTGGTATCCACCACACTGCTGACGGCCGGCACTTCAACGGAGATCAGCGCCCCCTGGTACTGCAACAGTACCGGTTCGGCGCCGCGCTTGATTACCAGCTCGGCCACGCCGAAATCGCCGTTGCGTTTGATACAGCTGTCCGGGAGCTCATCGCCCCACAGGGCCTGCTCGTCCTCAAAGGTCAGCAGCGCCATATCTGCCTGCTGCAGGAACTCCGCCACCACGCTGCGCGCGGCGTCGGCGGAAGCCCACAGGCGCGGGCGATAGTTGCTGTCGAACGCTACACGGCCGCCGTTGGCGCGATACTCTTTCAGGAACGCCAGCAGTTCCGCGCGGGCTTCAGGGTTCATGATGGCGAGGGTGATTCCGGACAGATACATGCAGTCCATCTGCCGCAGGTAGTCCTTGAGAACCTCGCGGCGAGCCGGGTCGGCAAACAGCTCGCGCGCCGGTGCCTCACCGCGCCAGTAGGTGAAATAGCGCTCGCCGTCGGCGGTGTTCTGGATCATATAGAGGCCGGGACAGCGGCCCGGCAGGCGCGCGATAGCACTGGTGTCGATACCCTCACTGGCGAGGCGGGTGAGCACTTCCTCACTGTAGGGATCCTCCCCCAACAGGGTGACGTAGCTGACATCCACACCACCGCGGGCGATATAGACGGCGGTGTTGTAAGTATCTCCGGCGTAGGACTGCGCCAGCAGTGCCTTCTGCCCACTGCCCTGGCTCACCGCTTGCGGCGCCAGTTCCACCATGACTTCTCCCAGTGCTGCCAGTTTCACTCTTCTCTCCAAATCCACGAAAAACGTTATCTAACCGTCGTTAAGACTAATTGGCAGGGATCATTCACCGCTGCACCAATTTAATGCCGCACTGCCTTGGGCAAGGTGCCTCAAAAAATGCCTTACCAGAATGGTTGACTGGTATAACCAATTTTTGGCAGTATGGCAACAAGCGGCGCTGATCCACACCTCGAATCAGCATCGCGGTTTTCTCCATCGCCTGGCGCACCGGGCACAAGGGGGCTGGTTTGGACCCCTTTGCCTTTGTTTCGCGCATACCGCCCGCTCCCTTTCCGGTCATTTGCCGGGCAGCGAGCCGGGCTTTTCTTCGTCTGGCTGGCATGAGAAGCCAGGGATCCGCCCCCTGCGGATTCTCGCGGTGGCAGCAAAACCTTACAACAATAAGCGGGACCGGCACCGGTACAAGCAGCCCGAGCAGCCGGCCTCAAATGGCAAACCCGAAATCTGGAAGCATCCACAATGACACGCCCTCTGATCCTGCATCCCGACCGTCTGTTTCCGGCCGACAAAGTGAGCCGGGACATCGCCCGCAATCTTTACGAGAGCGTCAAAGATCTGCCGATCATCAGCCCGCACGGTCACACCGACCCATCCTGGTTTGCCGACAACCAGCCTTTCGGCAACCCCGCCAACCTGCTGATTCGCCCGGATCACTATGTCTTCCGTATGCTCTACTCCCAGGGCATTGCGCTGGAGCGCCTGGGCATTCGCACCAAGGACGGCACTCCGGTTGAGCAGGACCCGCGCAAGATCTGGCAACTGCTTGCGGATAATTACCACCTGTTCCGCGGCACCCCGTCACGCACCTGGCTGGACACGGTGTTCCACGATGTATTCGGCCTCGACGTGCAATTGAGCACGGAAACCGCTGAGCTTTATTACGATCGCATCGACAGCTACCTGCAGACTCCGGAGTTCCTGCCGCGCGCGCTGTTCGAGCGTTTCAACATTGAAGTGCTGGCCACCACCGAGTCCCCGCTGGACGACTTGCGTCATCACCAGAAGATCCTGGACAGCGGCTGGAAAGGCCGTGTGATCACCGCGTTCCGCCCGGACCCGGTGCTGGATCCGGACTTCGAGGGCTTTGTGGATAACCTGGCGCAGCTGGCGGAAATCACCGGTGAAGACACTTCCACCTGGTCCGGCTACCTGGCGGCGCTGCGCAACCGTCGCGAGTTCTTCAAGAAGATGGGCGCGACCTCTACCGACCACGGTCACCCCACCGCCACCACCGCGAACCTGTCTGCGGCGGAAGCCGAGGCGCTGTTCCTGAAGGTCAGCCGCGGCAATTGCAGTGCGGCGGATGCGGAGCTGTTCCGCGGTCAGATGCTGACCGAGATGGCGCGCATGAGCATCGAGGATGGCCTGGTCATGCAGATTCACCCGGGCTCCTTCCGCAACCACAACAAGGTGGTGTTCGAGCGTTTCGGCCGCGACAAGGGCTGTGATATTCCATCCCAGACCGATTACGTACACGCGCTGCAGCCGCTGCTGGAAGCGGTGGGCAACGAGCCGGACCTGAGCATTATTGTGTTCACCCTGGACGAGACCAGCTACAGCCGCGAGCTGGCACCATTGGCTGGTCACTACCCGGCGCTGAAGCTGGGTCCGTCCTGGTGGTTCCACGACAGCCCCGAGGGTATGCGCCGTTTCCGCGAGCAGGTGACCGAGACCGCAGGTTTCTATAACACCGTTGGCTTCAACGACGATACCCGTGCGTTCCTGTCCATCCCCGCCCGTCACGATGTGGCGCGCCGTATGGATTGTGTGTGGCTGGCGCAGCTGGTGAGCGACCACCGCCTACAGGAAGACGAGGCCTTCGAACTGGCCGCGGACCTCGCCTACAACCTGGCCAAGAAGGCGTACAAGCTATGAGTCAATCTATTGACCAACAAAGACTCAACAACAGCATTCTCGAAAACCTCCCCACCGAGGTGATCAAGCCGGCCTACGACCGCCGAGAGGTCACTACCGGCATCGTGCACCTGGGTATCGGTGCATTCCACCGCGCGCACCAGGCGTGGTACACCGAGAACCGCATCGCCGCTGGCGAAAAAAACTGGGGCATTGTGGGTGCGAGCTTGCGCTCACCCGGTGTGCGCGATCAGCTGGTACCGCAGGACGGCCTCTATTCCGTGGTGGAAAAATCCAACGCGGGCACCAAGGTGCAGATCGTCGGCGCAGTGAGTGATGTGCTTGTGGGCCCGGAAAGCCCACAGCAATTGCTGGAGTTGCTGGCCCAGGAAAGTGTGCGCATTGTTTCCCTGACCATTACCGAGAAGGGTTACTGCCACGACCCGGCGAGCGGCAACCTGAACCCGCAGCATCCGGATGTGGTGCACGACCTGGCGAACCCGCAAGCGCCGAAGTCTGCGCTGGGTTATATCGTCGGTGCACTGGCGCTGCGCAAGGAGCGTGGCCTGCCGGGCTTTACCGTGCTGTCCTGCGACAACCTGCCTTCCAACGGCAAGCTGCTGGGCAAGGTGCTGGTGCAGTACGCGGAAAAAGTAGATTCCGAACTGGCGGCGTGGATTGCACAGAACACCACGACTCCGGCCACCATGGTGGACCGCATTGTGCCGGCGACCACCGACAGCGACCGCGCGGAGCTGGAAGCGATTCTCGGCTGTCGCGATGAGGCGGCGGTGATGGCGGAGCCCTTCTCCCAGTGGGTGGTGGAAGACAATTTCCTGCGCGGCCGCCCGGAGTGGGACAAGGCCGGCGCGACCTTCGTGGAAGAGGTGGAAGTCTACGAGCTGATCAAGCTGCGCCTGCTGAACGGCAGCCACTCCATGCTGGCCTACAGCGGCTACCTGTCCGGTTTTGAAACCGTGGCGGATGTGATGGCAGAGCCCGCGTTCAACAAGCTGGCGCTGCACTTCATGAGGTCCGAGGCCACCACCTCCATCGAGGTGCCGGCGGATTTCGATATCGCGGCCTATCAGGCGGAGTTGATCGAGCGCTTTGAAAACCGCGCACTGCGCCACCGCACCTGGCAGATCGCCATGGACGGTTCGCAGAAGATTCCGCAGCGCTGGCTGGGTACCCTGCGTCACCAGCTTACCAACGAAGGTCCCATCGAGGTGCTGAGTTTCGCGCTGGCGAACTGGATTCGCTACGTGTCTGCGGTGGACGAGAAAGGCAATGCCATCGAGGTCTCCGACCCGCTGGCAGCGGATCTGAAGTCACTGTGCGATGTGTACAAGCCCCAGGGTAACGCAGCGCTGGCAGCGGCCTTCCTGGCGTTTACCCCGGTTTTCGGTGACGACCTACGCAACAGTGAGCGCCTGCACAATGCAGTTACTGGCTGGCTGGAAAAGCTGGATGCCAAAGGCACGCTGGCCTGCGTACAGGAGAGTTTTGCCGATATCGGCTGATTGCAGTGGTTTGATTGCCCCACGTTTTGTATACCGGGGCACAGTTTGTATTTGTCAGTTTTTCGTTTTTATTTTTGTTTCTCGCTTAGTTTCCAGCCCCTCGCTTTGAGGACTTCACTGGAAACCATTTCCCTTCTATCCCGCGGCTAACACCGCGGGATTTTTTATGCGCGTCCGGAAATTTCCGTCACTCACTCTCCGGCTTTTTTTCACCTTCTTCTTTGTTCAATGGATTGCCTTCACCAAAGCGGCTGGCATCGTCCGCGGGGTTATCCGGGCCCCAGGCATCTTCGCCGGCCATGTTGGGCAGGTGGTGGGCGATGCCGCGGTGGCAATCGATACAAGTGGCATTTCCGGAGGCGAGCTGGGTGGAGTGCAGCTTGCGCGCGCGCGGACTCTGCACACTGAAATCCATGAATTCAAAGTCGTGGCAATTGCGGCACTCCAGGGAATCGTTGGCTTTCAGCCGCGCCCACTCGTGACGCGCCAGTTCCAGGCGCTTGTCGAGGAATTTGTCGCGGGTGCTAATGGTGCCGAAAATCTTGCCCCACACCTCTTTTGAGGCCTGCATCTTGCGCGCAATCTTGTGGGTCCACTCGTGGGGCACGTGACAGTCCGGGCAGGTGGCGCGCACCCCGGAGCGATTGGTCCAGTGGATGGTGCCCTTTAATTCCTGATACACGTTGTCGCGCATCTCGTGACAGCTGATGCAGAATTTTTCCGTATTGGTGGCTTCCAGCGCGGTGTTGAAACCACCCCAGAAAATGATCCCGGCCACAAACCCACTCAGCAACAGGAATCCGAGACTGAACGCCGTGGCCGGGCGGCTCAGTGTTTGCCAGTAACCTTTAATCCAGTCGATCATCGCTTAATTCCCGGATCGCGTTTATTGGGCCGGCTGCTGTTGCTGGTTGCGCAGCAAAATATCCACATCCTTGAAGGTATTGCCCACCGAAGATTTCGCCGAGGTCTGCGGCACATGGCACTGCAGGCAGAAGTAGCGCCGCGGCGCCACATCGGCCAATGCCTGGAAATCCCGGTCCATAAAGTGGGTGATACTGATCATCGGCGCGCCACTCACTGCGGTCTGGATGCGGTTGTGGCATTCCAGGCAGCGATTGTTGTTTTTGGTGATTTGATAGTCGCGGATGGTGTGGGGAATGGTGGGTGGCTGCTCAGGATAGGCGCGCACACGCCGACCCTGGGCATTCACCGGGTCTGCCAGCTGCGGTGCCGGCAGCTCCTCGAACAGGGTGCCGCCCTTGCGGATACCATCTGGCCCGGGAGTGTTCGGAAACTGTTCCGCCACTGTGGCCAGCCCGCACACCAATACAATCAGCGCGCCAGCGAGTGAAAAAACCTGCTTGCTGTTCATCATCGCCTCCCGTCAGGCCAGGGAAACCAGTTCCAGCTTGACCGCGCACTTCTTGAAATCGGTCTGCTTGGAAATGGGATCGGTCGCATCCAGTGTGACCTTGTTGATCAGCCGCTGGGCATCGAAGAATGGTACGTACACCAGCCCCTGGGGCGGTCGCGCGCGCCCGCGGGTTTCCACCCGCCCGATCATTTCACCGCGACGGCTGATCACCTTGATTTCACTACCGCGGCGGAAGCCCTGGGCCTGGGCATCATCCGGATGCATGTATACGAGCCCATAGGGGACCGCGCTGAACAACTCCGGCACCCGTTGGGTCATGGACCCGGTATGCCAGTGTTCCAGCACCCGTCCGGTACACAACCAGAAGGGATATTCCTTATCCGGCGATTCCGCCGGCGGTTCATAGGGAAGAGCAAAAATACGCGCGCGCCCATCCTCGTATCCGTAGAACTGCACTTCCGCGCCTTTCTTGACGTAAGGGTCATAGCCCTCACGGAAGCGCCAGCGGGTCTCCTCACCATTCACCACCGGCCAGCGCAACCCGCGCTCCTCGTGGTAGCGGTCGAACGGCGCGAGATCGTGGCCGTGACCGCGACCGAATTCCGCATACTCCTCGAACAGGCCTTTCTGGATATAGAAGCCGAAGGCATCCGCCTCGTCGTTGCCATAAGCCCCGTCGCGCTCCGAATTCCGGAAGCGATTGACCTTGCCGTTGGCGTACAGCACGTCGTACAGGGTTTTGCCCCGGTATTCCGGTGCCTTGTTCAGCAATGCTTCCGGCCAGACTTCATCGGTTTTGAAACGCTTGGAAAACTCCACCAGCTGCCAGAGGTCCGAGCGGTTTTCGCCGGGTGACTTCACCAGCTGATGCCAGAACTGGGTGCGGCGCTCGGCATTACCGTAAGCCCCCTCTTTTTCCACCCACATGGCGGAAGGCAGGATCAGGTCAGCAGCCTGCGCGGATGTGGTGGGGTAGACATCGGAGACGATGATAAAAGAATCCGGGTTGCGCCACCCCGGCAGCAGTTCCTGCATCAGATTCGGGCCGGCCTGGGCATTGTTGGTGACCTGGGTCCAGTACACCTTGAGCTTGCCGTCCTTGAGTGCGCGGCTCTGTTCGACGGCGTGGAAGCCGGGTTTTTCTGGAATGGTGCCCGCGGGCAGTTGCCAGATTTTTTCCGCGGTGGCGCGGTGCTTGGGATTGGTCACCAACAGATCGGCCGGCAGGCGATGGGAAAAGGTGCCCACTTCCCGCGCGGTGCCACAGGCGGAGGGTTGGCCGGTGAGCGAGAACGGGCTGTTGCCGGGGCTGGAAATTTTTCCGGTCAGAAGGTGAATGTTGTAGGCCATATTGTTGGCCCACACACCGCGCGTATGCTGGTTAAATCCCATAGTCCAGAAGGACATGACCTTGATTTTGGGATCGGCGTAGAGTTCTGCCAGCGCCGTCAACCGGTCTTTGGATACCCCGGTTTCCTTGGATACGCGGTCCAGCGAGTAGGGTTTGAGGAAGTCCGCATACTCCTCAAAGCTCATGTCGGTCCAGGTATTCGCCTTGTTGCGTCCGCTGGCTTGCTGTTCCCGCGGATCTTCATCGCGCAGGCCGTAGCCGATATTGGTTTCGCCGCGCACGAAGCGCGTGTGTTTTTTTACAAAATCGGTATTTACCTTGTTGTTCTGAATGATGTAGTTGGCGATGAAATTCAGGATCAGCAGATCACTGTGGGGATTGAAAATAATCGGGATGTCCGCCAGCTCGAAACTGCGGTGTTCATAGGTGGAGAGCACCGCTACCTTGCAGCCGGGGTGGGAGAGACGGCGGTCGGTCACCCGCGTCCACAGGATCGGGTGCATTTCCGCCATGTTGGAGCCCCACAGCACAAACGCATCGGCAGACTCGATATCGTCGTAGCAGCCCATGGGCTCGTCGATACCAAAGCTGCGCATAAACCCCATCACCGCGGATGCCATGCAGTGGCGGGCATTGGGGTCGATATTGTTGGTGCGGAAGCCCGCTTTCATCAATTTACTGGCGGCATAGCCTTCCCACACCGTCCACTGACCGGAACCGAACATGCCAATCGAATCCGGCCCATGGTTGTTGATGGCCTGCTTGAATTTCTGCTCCATGATGTCGAATGCCTGGTCCCAGGTCACTTCGGCAAAGTCACCATTCTTGTCGTACTTGCCGTCCTTCATGCGCAACAACGGCTTCATCAGCCGATCGCTGCCATACATGATTTTCGACAGGAAATAGCCCTTTACACAGTTGAGACCGCGGTTCACTTCCGCCTTGATATCGCCGTGGGTGGCAACCACGCGATTGTCCTTGGTGGCCACCATCACACTGCAGCCAGTGCCACAGAAGCGGCAGGCGGCCTTGCTCCACTGCAGTTCGTTGGCGGCCCCCTGGCTTACCAGGTTCTGGGTCCTGGCGGGAACAGCCAATCCTGCAGCCGCCGCAGCAGCCACCACTGCACTCGCCTTGGAAAATTCTCTGCGCGTGATCGCCATGTCACCCTTCTCCCACAATCTTCACCGGTTGCTCAACGGTCGCTGCGGCCGCCGCTTCCACCAGCACATCGTCCGCATCCGCAAGCGTCAGCTCTTCGTGATAAACCATCGCCACGTTCAGCACACCGGCACGGTCCTTGATGGCTTCAATAATTTCATTAATCTGAAATTGGTCTGGTGTCTCCACCACCACCACCAGCTTGCCCTCTTCGTTGCCGAGATGAATTTCGAGGTCCGGGCGCTCGTGCATCCAGTGGCTGACGGAAGCAAGCTGCTGTGGTCGCACATGTACGATCAGGCTGACGATATGCAGGGATGGGTTGTCGGTGACCTGGCCGCTCTGTGCGCACTGCTCTGGCATAGTCCGTTTACTCGCTCGCTCCGGCGAGGCGCCGGAAGTTTGCAATCCAATAAATGCTGACCACTTTTTTGAGCCGTTTACGGGGAGACTCAGACCGGCGGCCCCGGGGGACCAAAGATCATCTGTAAGATCCACACCAGGAATCCGTAGCCACCGACAATGGCGATGGCAAGAATCGGGAACAGAAATATCAGGATGAACAGCACCAGGCGTCTTTCGCGGCGGCGCTGTTCCGAGGTGGCCATGGGGTTCTGTTGTGCCAAGGAATTCTCCCTGTTCATTACCAAATGAAATCAGTGGCGCTTTGGATATGACAATTGCTCTCGGCAGCGACATCCAAGGGAAAAACAGCCTTTACGCCCCGGGCATATGCAAACAGGTAAAGTCCGGCGCCATTGCCGGCCATATATCTAGAGTGTAGAAAGCACTGGGCATCTAGCGGCAATATTTTCGCCTTAGATATGCTATTTCCCCTGACGCCGCCGCGAGCCCGACAAACAGGGAAAACCAGCTGTAGTGGAAAATGGCAGCGTAAGCGTATTGAGATCGGGAGAAGGATGAAAAGGACGGGGGAGTAAATTCCCCCGAAAAAATGCCGGACCAGGGTCCGGCAAAAAATAAGCGGAAACGAGAATACAACCAACTGCGTTCGGTGCCGCCAGAATCTCGGATAGCGTCACCTAACCATCCGTTCCGCGACCGGAAACCACACCGGGCGCGGAACGCGATGTGCGTTGCGGCGGGTTAGAAATTCACCCGCAGGCCAAGCAGTACTTCACGACCGGTGCTGTTGTATTCACGCACCAGATCCTGATCACCCATAGGGCCAGTGGTGTACAGGCGCTCGGTTTCGTTGGTCAGGTTGATCGCTTCCAGGCTGACCTTGATGTTGTCGGTTACATCGTAGAACGCCGACATATCCACACGGGTCGGGCCGGTGGTGGCGAAGGACGCGTTGCCTTCGCCGCCGGTTCCGGAAGTCACGTAGTCGTCACGGTCATTGACCACCACGCGGGCACCGAAGCGATCTTCTTCGTAGTAAACACCGAAGTTGTAGCTGTTCTCCGACAAACCTTCCAGCGGACCGCGCACGCCATTGCCGTACTCGGCATTGGACTTCACGTGGGTGAAGTTGGCCAGCACACCGAAGTTGCTGCCCCAGCCGGGCAGGAAGCTCAGCGGCTGCTGGTAGGAAATTTCGTAACCATCCACCGTTGCCCCTTCACCGTTCACAGTGGTGGTAATGTCCCAGCCACTGCTGTAGGGGTTTTCCACGTTCGCGTCATACAGTGGGCTGGCAGGATCGTATTCCGGACGGGCGGCGACGATCGCAGCCAGTTCGGCCGGCAGTTCCTGGTCGTTCACGGTAACGCTGGTGAGGAAGCTGTCGATCTGCTTGTGGAATACGGTCAGCGCCAGCACGGACTCCGCGTCGAAGTACCACTCCAGGCTCACGTCCGCGGAGTCGGCGCGCATCGGCTCAACTTCGGGGTTGGCCGCACTCACGGTACCGCGCACCGGGGTCACGGTAGTCGCCGCCAGGCCGCCGAGACCCGGACGCGCGAAGTTACGCGCGAGGCCCACACGCAGCAGCAGGTCTTCCTGCAGCTCCAGCACCAGGTTGGTGGACGGCAGGATTTCGGTGTAGCTGTCTTCCGGCAGGTTGCCCACGTCGGTGGAGGTTTCCACGATCCGCAGACCACTGTTGACGGTCAGCGGCAGGCCCAGCAGCTGGGTTTCCACGGTTGCTTCGACATAGCCGCCGAGGGTTTCTTCCACCACGTTGTAGGTGCTGGAGTCGTTGTCGTTCAGCGTCCACTGACCGACGCCGTAGGCTTGCTTGGTCGCATTGAAGTCGTTCACCAGCCAGTTGGTGGGGAAGCCTGAAGGCGAATCGATGCCGCTGCCAAACCCGCTGATCTCGTTCGCCAACTGTGTGGTCAGCGCGGCGGTCAGCGTGGGGCTGCTGAGCGTGCCTCTGGTCGGATCCCAACGCTCGGAATCCACTTCCCGGCTGTTCCAGATCAGACCGGTTTTCAGCACGGAGCTGTCACCATTGAAGGTCAGGTCGGCACGGACGGTGTCATTGGTGCGCTCGACCACGTCGCGGCGCAGGGTCGGGCCGGAGAACACGTAATTGTCCGGATTCAGGATATCGAAGCCGTAGGACATTTCCGCGATATCGCCATCTTCCAGGAAGGAGTAGGAAAAGGTGGACGCGTCTCGGGCTTCGATGTTGAAGCGCAGCTGGTCTTCGGTATGTTTGGACACCGCATTGCCGTACATCACATCCAGCACCACGTTTTCGGTAAGATCGAACTTACCGGACAGTACCACCTGGGTGAAGTCGGTTTCGCTGAACTGGCCGCGACTCTCGGAGCGGGGCTTCACGCCTGCAAAGGTGCCGGCTACGATATTGCGACCGCTCTCATCCAGCGTCACTTCCAGCGGAGTGATTCCGTTGAAGCTGTTGCGGAACTGCGCGAAGTAGTTGTAAGAGGTTACGTCGGCTTTCAGGTTGGAGTTCAGTACATCCAGGCTGAATGCCATGGAATCGCTGGGACGGAACTGGAGAGAACCGGTCAGACCGAGACGCTCCTGCTCGCGGTTGAAGGAGTCCATACGCGGCAGACGCGGCGCCCACATGTAATCCAGTTTTTCATCCGCCTTGATGTCGTCATCCGGGTAGTTCGCCTGGGGGTTTGGCGTACCGTGGATGATCACGTCGGCATCGGTTCCCGCCCAGCTGCGGTTGCCGTTATCAAACGGGCTGGTCCAGCGCACGGTACCGAAACCTTCCTGACGCACGGAGCGCTCGGAGTAAGCCGCGCTCACCAGCACACCCAGTTTGTCATCCATAAAGGTATTACTGTAGAGGCCCACAAAACGCGGACTCTCTTTCTCGGCAAAACTGTCGACCATCATCTGGCCGCCGAAGGAAAAGTGCTGACCGGGGTTGTCAAACGGACGCGCGGTGGACAGCTCCACGGTCGAGGCCAGACCACCCTCTTCCACGGACGCGATCGGTGACTTGTGAATGGTGATGCGGTTGAACAGTTCAGACGCAAATATGTTGAAGTCGAAATCACGGCTGCGGTTTACACCGCCGGAGGTATCCAGGCCACCGGTACTGGCGGGCACTTCCATACCGTTCAAGGTGGTGCGGGAAAAGCCCGGGCCGAGACCGCGCACGGTGATGTTGCGGCCTTCGCCACCTTCACGGGTGATCGCCACCCCCGGAACCCGCTGCAGCGACTCTGCCAGGTTCAGGTCGGGCATCTTGCCGATATCTTCAGCGATGATGCTGTCGGTATTGTTGGCACTGGTACGCTTGGTATCCAGTGCCTGCTCCAGGGACTGGCGGAAGCCGGTAACCGCGACTTCTTCCAGGACCTGACCCTGCTGATCAGGTTGCTGGGTTACTTCCTCAGCCGCTTCCTGCGCAAACGCAGGGGTTGCCAGTGCCATGGCCAGAACAAGCGGTTTTATTTTGTAATTGCTCATTACTAACGCTCCATTACTCTCTCTTCGATTATTTTCGCCAGCTCAAGACGCCGTCTATGCGCTGGCTGCCAAGTTTTACTTCTTCAAACTTCAGATTGACCGCGTTCTCGATGACAAGGGGTGTAGCCACCTTCTCGACATGGATATCCCTGAACACTACATCTTTCAGCGGGGCGGCATCGGGCGCGTGTACCTCAAGGAAAGTACCCACTTCCTGCACCTGAATATTTTCAAACACGATGTCCTGATAGGTGGACGGGAAAAAGCCACCAAGTTCGCCGGGATAATTGAGCTGGAACCAGAACAGGCTGTCGAAGGACTCGACCGTGAGATTGCGCAGGCGCACATTTTCCACCAATCCACCGCGGTCCAGATTGGACTTGAAGCGAAATGCGGAAATGCCCTTGCGCAGGATATTGTCGGTAAAAAATACATCGCGAATACCACCGGACATTTCACTGCCCAGCGCGATGCCGTCTTCCCCGCCCATGTCGTTATTGCGCACCACTATGCGCTGGCTCGGCACACCGATATTGCGGCCGTCCAGATCGCGCCCGGATTTGACCACCACGGAGTCGTCGCCGGTGCGGAACCAGCTGTTTTCCACCAGCACATTACTGCTGGATTCGATGTCGATGCCGTCGTTATTGGGGAAGTGACTGTCCACACGAATGCCGCGCACCGTGGCGTGATCGGTATAGACAATGTGATTGACCCAGAACGGGGAGTTGAGCGCGGTAAAATCCTGCAGCAATACGCGCCTGGCATGGAAGAACTGAACCAGCGGCGGTCGCAGGAAAGTGCCCTCACCAAAAATGCGCTGCTCGACGGGGACGGAATCGGCCCCCATGCGCCGCAGACGCTGCATATCCGCATTCTGCTGTGGGTGCCAGCTCTTGAATCGGCTGTCCGCATTGCCGTCGATGATGCCGGTGCCGGTAATCGCGACATCCTCGACATGACTGGCATAGATCAGCGGAGAATAGGTGAAAAGCTCGGTACCCTCCCAGCGGCTTTTCACCACTGGCAGATAGTCTTCTGGATCTGCGGAAAAGCGCAGTACGGCACCTTCCCGCAGATGTAACTCAATACGGCTCTGCAGAACCACGGGACCGTGACTGACCCACTCACCGGGTGGGATAACGACACGGCCTCCACCGGCGCTGACCGCTGCATCAATCGCCGCAATAATCGCCGGGCGCACATCATTGGCATCCGCAGCAAAATCAGTGACGGAAAATTCGCGCGCGGGAATAACCGGTGCCTGAATACCGGCAACAATTTTCTCTGCCAGTTTCCAGTCATTGTCAACGGCATTGGAGCTTTTTGCACAAACCGCAGTGGAGACGCCGGCAAATAAGGCGCACAGGACTATGCCCCGCAGACCGCGGGGTAGGGATATCATCGCATTCATCGTTGCTCCCGAAGGATTTTTTAAATTTATTCTGGGCAGGCAGGCGCCCACCCGCCCTCTCACTCAACAACTTGAGAGGGAAGCAACTAGACAATCAGCAATCGAAAATCGAAATTTCAGCGGAACCAGGCATACCGGCGCAGGAGGCGCCGATATGCCTTGCGGTAACAGGGTTTACCGCCGCCGGCAGGACACCGGCAAATATTGCATTACGCGTTATTCATTACTGGGTTTGCCGATGGTGGCGAGAATACCGCCATCCACATACACGATCTGGCCGTTGACGAAATTGCTCGCGTCACTGGACAGGAATACTGCGGTTCCCTGCAGGTCTTCCGGGTTACCCCAGCGTCCCGCCGGCGTGCGGCCAATAATGAAATCGTTGAACGGATGGCCATCCACCCGAATCGGGGCGGTCTGGCTGGTGGCGAAGTAGCCGGGGCCAATACCGTTCACCTGAATATTGTGGCGCGCCCACTCGGTGGCCATATTGCGGGTCAACATTTTCAGACCGCCCTTGGCTGCGGCGTAGGCGGAAACACTGTCGCGTCCCAGCTCGCTCATCATGGAACAGATATTGATGATCTTGCCGGCACCGCGCTCGATCATGCGCTTCACCACCGGGCGGGTCATGACCATCACCCCGGTGAGGTTGGTCTGCAATACCAGGTTCCATTCCGCCAGGTCCATTTCCAGCAGTGGTACGCGGCGGATGATACCGGCATTGTTCACCAGCACATCGATGGGGCCCTGCTCCTGCTCGATCACCGCCACCATTTCATTCACCACTGCTTCGTCGGTGACGTTGAACAGGTAACCGTGGGCATCCAGGCCTTTCTCGCGCAGCTCGGCAACCGCGTTATCCAGTTTTTCCTGGGAGGAGTGGCCGGTGATCACCAGCTTGGCGCCCGCGTTGCCGAGGCCTTCCGCCATCGCCATGCCGAGGCCGTGCGTGGCACCGGTCACCAGTGCCAGTTTTCCGGTGAGATCAAATAGGGATTTGGACATAAATCTACTCCAATCTTTTCGCAGGAGCCCACACGCGGGGTCCTGCAAAAATTTCAATCATTTCGATGGATCAACGCAGTTCGTTGGGCTGCACTTTGTCCATATCGTCGTAATCGTGGTTTTCACCAGCCATACCCCAGATAAAGGTGTAATTGCTGGTGCCGACGCCGGAGTGCAGTGACCAGGTGGGAGAGATCACCGCCTGCTCGTTGGCCATCCAGATGGTGCGGGTTTGCTGGGGCGGGCCCATGAAGTGGCATACCGCCTGCCCTTCCGGCACATTGAAGTACATGTACACTTCCATGCGGCGGCTGTGGGTGTGGCACGGCATGGTGTTCCAGCAGCTGCCTTCGGCCAGTTCGGTCATACCCATCTGCAGCTGGCAGGTTTCCAGCACGTCCTTCACCAGCAGCTTGCGCAGGGTGCGCTTGTTGCAGGTTTCCGCCGCACCCAGTTCGATGACCTGGGCATCGCCCTGGCCAACCTTGCGGGTGGGGAATTCGCGGTGTGCGGGAGTGGACAGGATGTAGAACTTCGCCGGCGAAGTTTTTACATTGCTGGTGAAGACCACTTCTTTGGAACCGCGGCTTACGTACAGCGCTTCCTTGGTGCCAATTTCATACAGGGTACCGTCGACTTCCACACAGCCGGGGGCACCGATGTTGATAATGCCCAGCTCGCGGCGTTCGAGAAAATAATCCGCCTTGAGCGCGTCCACGGTTTCCAGTTTTACCGCACCTTCCACCGGCATGACGCCGCCGACGATCACGCGATCCACATGGGTGTAGGTCAGGTTTACGGTGTCGGCGGTGAACAGGGTCGGCACCAGATATTCTTTTCTCAGGCGCTCGGTATCGTAGTTCACGTAGTCCGCCGGATGGCTGGAGTAACGCTCGTCAAAAACGGTGGTCATAATTTTTCCCGGTAACTCTTTGATAAATCCTGGGTGTATGAAATCCGGATAGATTTCAATGTTCTGTTCAGGACTTCGATTTCAGCAGTTTGTACATCTCGACGCCCGAGGTAATGAACGGTGCGGTACCCTTGGGGTCGTCGTCGTAAATCGGCTCGCTCATGTAGTACTTGTAGCTGCCGTCGCGACCAAAACCAAGACCGGCCACTTGGCACATGTCGGTAATGGTGATGCTGCCATCGGCATGCACCTGTACGAACTCATCCAGCAGACCTTGATAGGCCTTTTTCGCGGTTGCCAGGTACTTGCCCTCCGGCAGGTAACCCTGATTCAGGGCCTTGGCGAAGAAGTAGGTGTACATGGTGCTGGCGGAAGACTCGAGGTAATTACCGCGCTCGCCGGGCTTGTCCATGATTTGCCACCAGGTACCGGTCGCCGGGTCCTGGTATTTTTCGATCACCGGCGCAATCTCGGCGATCATGTCCAGCAGGTACTGGCGCTGTTCCGTGTTTTCCTTGGGGATGTAATCCAGCACGTCCACCAGCGCCATCGCCAGCCAGCCCATGCCGCGCCCCCAGTGGTAACCGGAGAGTCCGGTTTCCTTGTCGGCCCACACCTGCTCGCGCTTTTCATCCCAGGCGTGATAGTAGAGGCCGGTTTGCGGGTCACGCAGTTTGTCGCGCACCACTTTGAATTCCGCCAGCACTTCATCCACGTTGGGTTCTTCGTGCATCAACTGCTCGTACTGGGCGAGGAACGGAATACCCATGTAGACGCCGTCGAGCCACACCTGGTGCGGATAAATTTTCTTGTGCCAGAAGGCGCCCGCGGAGGTGCGCGGGTGGTGTTCCAGTTGCTCGAACAGGGTATCGACCGCTTTCTTGTAGCTCTCGTCGTGGTTGCGCTCGTACATACGCAGCAACATGGTGCCGGAGCGAATGCTGTCGATGTTGTATTTCGACTGTTCGTAACCGTTGATGCTGCCGTCTTCGTTGACGAAGGAACCCATCACCTTCTGCACTGCATCGGCATAGCGTGCTTCCGGCGCAACCTGGTTCAGTTCATCGTAGGCTTGCATCACCATGCCGGTGGTGTACTCGAAGTAGGATGGACGCTTGCGGATATGGTCGAAACCGCCGAAGGCGTAATCCAGGGTTTTGCGCTGCAGCTCGGAGTCCGCCAGGCGCTTGCTCCACGCCAGCGCCACGTCCGCGGTCAGCGGCTGCTGAGTTTCCGCCAGGCTCGCCGCGGTGGTCAGGCGCTGTCGCAGCGGCATGGTGAGCTTTTCCGCTTCCTGCTGGAGATAGGTTTCAAACTGCGCTTTGCTGGTGATCGGGCCGTGACGGCTCTCTACTTCGTTGGCCCAGGCGGCGACGAAGTAGTACTGAATTTCCTTGTCCGCCGGCTTCAGGATGGCAACTTGGTTGTGCTCGTCCCTGGTCACCTCGTCGATGGCTTTGCGCTTGGCCAGCACCGCCATGCCGAGGTTGGCACCGTCCAGGCTCTGTGCGCCGTAGGTGCCAATATAGGTATAGGCGTGACCGGTGATATCCATGTCACCGACAATCAGCTCGGTGCCCGGGTGATTGACGATACCGGCGATCATGTTATCCAGCTCTTCGCTGGTTTTCGCATTAACTTCAACCAGGCGGCTGCCCGCGTGCATCGAGAGCTGTGCACTCAGGTCGGTCTGCACACCTTCCACCGGTTTCCAGCCCAGGTAGTCGATTTTGAACGCAGAGTAGAGGTCGCCGTTCTCGGTGATCTCGGCGCGCCAGTCCTGCACGTCGCTCACGCGAATGACTTTTTCACCATCCCAGAATCCGTAGCCACCAACACCGACGGCGCTTCCGACCTTGAGGATGTCCATACCCCAATCAGACGGCTCGTGGTAGGAATCAAAGCCATCCTGGCCAACGTTCTGCAGTACCGGTGCCAGGGTGGATTTTCCGAAGATATCGAAACCGTTGCGCCAGTCGAGATATACCCGGTAGCCCACCAGATCGGATTCGATGCCCGGGCCCTCATAGCGGATATACCACGAGTGGTCGGTATGCTCCTTCGGCACCTCTAACGTGCTGACGTTTTCAAAGCTGCCGCCGAGGTATTCGCGCTCTTTCCACTCGCCGCCCACCTTGCGGGAAATCTCCGCCTGGGTGCGTTTGGCCGCGGCATCACCCGCCGCGTCGGCTTCGGCGATGCGCAGGGTTACGGTTTCATCGACCGCAACATCCACCGTGAACAGGATGCCGTCTTTCTCGCCATCGGCATCTTTGTCGATGGCCTGTACCGGAAGTTGTTGCGCCTGGTTCCACACCGCAATCGGCGATGCAAAACCCTGCTTGAGGCCGAGTTCGTAGAAGCTCAGGTAAACCGCTTCGTCCAGACGAGGAAAATCCGAGGGGTTGGAAAGCTCAAGGGTGGCAATGGCACCGGGCTTTTCAGCAACGGCCGCAGGGGCGTTGTCCGCAATGGATTCAGCAGATTTTTCGCCACAGGCGGTGAGGGTGGCAGCGGTAAGCGCAAATGCCAGGGCACTCAGGCTCGAGGTGCGAATGGACTTATCAAACAGTTTCACAGACGTCTCCACGAATTCGGGTTTTATTCTGTTTTATCGATGTTTAAATCGAAAAACGGCCGCGTGCGATTTCGAATCTTCCTTGTCCACGAGACGTGGCGGATTCCTGCACTCGGCCGTTTGGGTACAACTTGAAATTTTTCATCAGAAAGCCCGGCCAGCGATTGGCCGGGCTTCCCGATTAAGCAGACAGCTCGTTATCAGAACTTGTACTGCGCACCGACGTAGTACTGACGACCGGTAGTGTGGTCAACCACAATACGTCCGGCAGTATCGATCATCTGGCGGTTGGGCTCGTTGGTCAGGTTGATACCTTCGAGGCTCAGCTTCCAGTTGTCGTTCACGTTGTAGCTGGCAACGAAATCGATGTTGCCAGTACCTTCGGTGTACTCCTTGTCATTGCCGTTACGCACCGCAGCCGGAGACTGGGTCAGGTAATCGCTACGCTTGGCGTAGGACACACGCGCGGTGAAGTCCTCGTTTTCGTAGAACACGGTCGCGTTGTAGGTGTTCTTGGACATACCGGTGAGAACGTCATACATCGGCTCTTCTTCGGTGCCGTAGTTCATTCTTGAATCTACGTAGGTGTAGTTCAACAACAGGCCGTAGTTGTCGAAGAACATCTGCTGGTATTGCATTTCGACACCGGACAGCTTGCCGCCTTCACCATTCACGTTGCGGGTCACATCCCACGGATCATTCACACCGAAATAGCCTTCACCAGTGAGCAGCGAGGCGTCGAGGCCGGTTTCTGCCCAGCTCACGCCGGAGTCAGTCTGGCGGGTGATGAAAGAATCGATGTCTTTGTAGAAGTAGGCCGCCGCGAATACCGCGTCGTCATTGAAGTACCACTCGTAGGATACGTCGTAGGCACGCGCGCGGAACGGATCCAGGTTCGGGTTGCCGTAGCTGACAGCGCCGTTGAACGGATCGATGCGGCCGCCGGGGGTCAGGGTACCCAAGCCAGGACGCGCCATTACGTCAGAGGCAGAGAAGCGCACTACCATGTCTTCATGCACATCCAGCGCCAGGTTCAGGGACGGCAGGGTATCGTCGTACTCGTTGTTAACGGTAACAGCGATAAGGTCGTCACCGAGCTCGGTCAGGCCGTTGGATTCGACTTCGGTGGTAACCTGACGCACGCCGACGTTACCGCGCAGTGGCATGCCCCAAACTTCAGAGCTCCAATCCAATTGCACGTAATAACCGGTGCTGTCTTCCTTAACGTTGCGAATGTCCTGAGCGCGGGGCGACAGGTCGCCAGCTACTACGTCGGCGTAGGTCGCCAGAGTGGAGTCCACATCCGGAGAGAACCAGGTGATGCCACTGCTGCTGGTCAGGCTGCCCTGCAGATCGGCGCCGGTAATGCCCTGGCCGCCGAACCTGGAAGTTGCACGCTCTTCGTATACGTCGAACTCGAAGCTCTTCTGGGACACACCACCCTTCAGGGTCATGCTGTCGTTGAGGTCGAATTCCAGGTTGAATGCCGCGGTGTCGAACGTATTGTCGACGGTATTCGGGCGGTGACGCAGCTCAACAAAATCGAAATTTGCCGGATTTCTGGTATCAAAATCGGCAAAATCGATAGAGCCGCCGGAAGTGGTGGCGTTGTAGGTGAAACTGTTCTGCACGTTGAGCGCGTCAACGATGGCAGTGGTCTGCATCGGGTTGCTGAAATTGGACTCGGAAGCTCCCCAGAGCATGTTGCCGCGCAGGCGATCGGTGAAATCGTGAGAAGCGCGGATGGAGAACTGGTCAAATTTGGTCTCCAGCACATCAAAGCGGTTCTCAACACGCAGGTCGTAGTTATCGACCGTCATTGAGGTAACGGTGCCATTACCGTCAATGGTGTAGTCGGTTACATCGAACTCTCGGTAGTTACCGCTGTTCGCCATGTTTACGGAAACAAACTCTTCCTGGCGGGTCGCATCGAAATTGGAGGTCAGGTAGTCGACCAGGATTTCGGTGCGATCGGTCGGGCGGAATTGCAGGGTACCGGTAAAGCCCTGACGCTCCTGCTCGTGGGTGAACTTGCCGTAGCGCGGAATACGCGGACGGAAACCTTCGTTCAGAGTGGCCAGTTCGGCGTCATCCGCACAGGCGGAACAGTTTACGATTTGCTCACTGCCGCTCCAGCGCACAGTGGAGAAACCCTCTTCCAGAATGTTGCGATCGGAGTAGGAGTAGGAAGCCATCCAGCCGAAAGTTTCGGCTTCGTTCTTGCCACCGACCAGGAAGGAGGTGCGCGGGTTCGCTTCTTCAGACTGGCTGTTGTAGCCGTACTGCATGTTCGCCGCGAAGGTGAAATCGTCAGCCATGTCCAGCGGGCGACCGGTACCCAGGTCAACAGTCGCACCCAGCGAACCTTCGTCCAGCTCGGACGCTGTGGTTTTGTGTACGGTCAGGTTGGAGAACAGTTCGGAAGCGAAGGTATTGAAGTCGAAAGAACGATCGCGGTTGGCACCACCGGAAGAGTCTGCACCACCAGTGGTGGAGATGGCTTCCATTCCATTGATGCGCACGCGGGTGAACTGTGCACCCAGACCGCGTACGGAAATATTACGGCCTTCACCAGCGTCGCGGGTAATGGCTACACCGGGGATACGCTGCAGGGATTCGGCCAGGTTGAGGTCGGGGAAGTCAGCAATGTCTTCCGCCAGAATTGTGTCTTTGCTGCCTACTGCGTCGCGCTTCTGGTTCAGCGCGTTCGTCAGGCTGTCACGGTAGCTACCGGTTACCGTGATCTCCTCCAGGCTGGCATCGCCGAGGGTGGAGGGGGTGGATTCTTGTGCAAAGGCCGGAACTGCAATCATGGCCATCGCAAGAGTGAGTGGTTTCAGCTCAAAAGTCTTCATGACTCTCATCTCCGCTTCGTCGTTATTTTGGTAAAACCTTTTTTGGTATTACCGCTTATTATCAATGCAGGCCGATATTCGCACATGGACTACCAACTATCAACTTTTGGCAGACCAATTAATCACCTAATTCTGCTTTATTTCTCGTCAATTCGAAGAATACAGCGCCAAAGACCCCAGAACCAGTGCGGTTTTCACCGCACTGGTTGTCTTCTGAAGATATTTGGAAAGCCTGTTGGGAGAGGGAGGCTCAGCCGGGCTTAAAGGCCTGACCATTGATGGTGACGTTGCTCACGGTCAGACCGGTCACCTCTTCGATCACACCAAGAGAGGCAGCCTGGTCAATACGGCTGTTGGAAATCTGCAGACCACGAATGGGGGCACGCTCGAAGCCCCGGATATGGAAGGCGCGATCGGCCTCCTCGCACACCAGGTTTTCCACCTGGATGTTATACACATTCGGGTCGAAGCTGCCCTTGTCACCCTCCTCGTAGAAGAAGTTGATCACGATGACGTCCTTTACCTGCCCAATGGTCACATTGCGCACATAGATATCGTGGATATCACCGCCGCGCATGGCATTGGTCTTGATGCGCAGGCCACGCTCCAGATGCGGACTGCTCATCACGCAGTCCTCCATGAAGACATTGCGCACACCACCGGAGATTTCACTGCCCAGCACCAGGCCGCCGTGACCGTCGCGCATCTGACAGTTCCGCACCACCACGTTTTCGGTAGGAATGTTCAGGCGGCGGCCATCCGCATTGCGCCCGGATTTGATCGCAATACAGTCGTCGCCATTGTCAAACAGGCACCCTTCGATCAGTACATTGCGACAGGACTCCGGGTCACAGCCGTCGGAGTTGGGGCCGTGACTGCGAGTGGTGACGTTGCGCACAGTGAGGCTTTCACACAGAACCGGGTGAATGACCCAGAACGGAGAGTTTTCCAGGGTGACCCCCTCGATAAGCACATTGTTGCACTCATAGAACTGCACCAGCGGCGGGCGCAGGAAGGAGTTCTCGGCATAGGCACGCTCGCCCACCGGCACACCGGCCTCCATTTCCTCCATCAGGCGATTGCGCGCGGCGAACTGGGTATCCCCTTCGTTGGAGCTGTTGTCGCACTTGGTGTTCTCGCCCTTCCACGGCCACCAGGTGTCGCAGTCGGCACCGCCGTCGATCAACCCCTTGCCGGTGAGCGCCACGTTCTCTGCCTGGTGGGCATAGATCAGCGGGGAGTAGCCCATCATTTCCATGCCTTCCCAGCGGGTTTTGACCGCCGGCAGGTAGCGTTCGGGCTCGGGGATAAAGTGAATCTCCGCACCCTCTTCCAGGTGCAGCTCGGTATTGGAAACCAGGTGGATGGGACCGGTGCGGTATTTACCTGCCGGCACCACAATGCGACCGCCACCGGCCTTGCGACAGGCTTCGATGGCAGCGGCGAAGTACTCGCTGGCATCTTCCCCCTCGCCGCGCGCGCCCAGCGCCTTGAGGCTGAAGTCACGGGCGGGAATAACCGGCAGCTTGATGGAGGACAGAATTTGCGGCACCTGCGCCCAGGGGCCATTGTACTGGGCCCGGGGCGGGCGACTCATGGCCAGCGCCTGCATGGGCAGACCGGAGACACCGGGCACCACCGCTGCCGCCATCATGGATTGCAGGAATACTCTCCGGTTGAGTCCAGTCATCATTACCTCCCGGGTTTATTGTTTTACTGGGCCTTTTAGTGGGCTTTGCCGCGGCGAGTTGCGGCACCAACAGCCCCATCATCCACCGGACTGCCCGCACATCTGGCAAGACCAGTACAAAATTTTCGCCAATACTGTCATACCAATTTTTGCAGGGCAACAACCGGGCGGGCGTTGGCAGCGGCTAACGGCCTTAAGAAGGGCGGGGATTTGCGGGCACAAAAAAGCCGGCGCAGAGGCCGGCTTTCGGGTTCGAGCGAACGAAAAACAGGATCAGGGCATTGCGAAACGCTGACGGGCGGCGCTCATTTCACGGCGCGCCTGCTCCAGCGCTTCCGCTTCGGTGGCATCCAGCAGCTGCTGCACCACGCGCTGCAAATGGTCGCGCATGGCATTGCGCGCGCCCTCAGGATCGCGCTTCTTGATGGCCTCGAGAATACGACGGTGCTCTTCAATCCGGGGCTTGGAGCCGACCTGACGCACCTTTTCCAGAATGCGTGCGGATACGGAAGAGTTGTTGCGCAGCTTCCACAGGTGATCACACACGGACACCACAGCATCGTTGTGAGTACAGCGGGCGATATGCAGGTGGAACTTTTCGTCTGCCACTTCGGCATTGGAGTCAGAGGCGTTTTCCTCGACCATCTCTTCCAGGATGCCTTCCAGCTCCTTGATTTCCGCATCGGACATTTCGCGGGCGGCGAGGCCAGCGGCCTCCCCTTCGAACATCATACGGGCCTGCAGGATCTCGAACGCACCGATATCGCTTTCACCCGCAGAGAAGGCGCTGGCTTCGGTATCGGTCACATAGACGCCAGAGCCGCCTTTCACTTCCACACAGCCGGCGAGTTCCAGGGCGATAATGGCTTCGCGCACGGTGGGACGACTGACTTCAAAGCGCTCCGCCAGCTTGCGCTCAGCGGGCAAACGGGTACCTGCCGGATAGTCACCGGCGGCGATGGCGGCGGCCAGTTTTTCGGCCACTTGTTGGTAAAGTCTGGCACCCTGCATCAGACCAATCTCCTGCGCTAATACTGCGTCTGTTCTTTTGTTTGTGTGCTTCTGACGATGGACGCACGCATGCCTAACCTGCGCCGCCACCCTCACACCCATCTTTAATGGTATCCGGGTGGCGCCTGCGGCAGAAACCTGCCTGACCCATCCGGAGTTTCCGCTTTGCTGACCGAATTTCGCGAACACGGTGCTTATATATAAGTAGCGGAACTATTTCGGCGCAGTTTAGCAGAAGGGGTTTAGCCACCACAACACGGCAATCTGGCTCACAGTCTTACCAAAAGCTACTATTCTCCAGATTGCGGCCTTACCAATATAGTGTTAGATTGCAACCAATCATAACGACAACTGACCGCCAGTCCGTTAGCGGAGTCAGGACAAGATGGATCTCATACATATACATTCAGACGATAACGTCGCCGTCAGCAAGGCCCCCCTGCCCGCCGGTACACTGGTGAACTGGGGCGGCAGCATGCTGCCCCTGCTCACGGATGTGCCTGCCATGCACAAGGTCTGTGTGCGCGCTATTGCCGCGGGTGAGGCGGTGATCAAGTACGGGCAGGTTATCGGTTTTGCGCGGGAGGATATTGCTCCCGGCACCCATGTGCACGAGTACAACATGGAGGCGGGCAACCACCAGGTTGCGCACGAGTTCTGTAAGGACTACGTACCCACAACTCTGGTACCGGAAAATGAGCGCGCGACCTTTATGGGTTACCGCCGCGCCAGTGGCAAGGCCGGCACCCGCAATTACCTCGCGGTTGTGTCCACCGTAAACTGTTCCGTTACCGTATCCCGCGCTATCGCGGCCCATTTCCGCGACACTGGCAAGTTGCGCGATTTCCCGAATATCGACGGCATTGTGGCTCTGGGCCACGACAGCGGCTGTGGCATGTCCACATCCGGCGAAGGTTACCAGACCTTGCTGCGCACCTTGCACGGCCACATTGTGCACCCGAACTTTGCCGGTGTTCTGCTGATCGGCCTCGGTTGCGAGGCGATGCAGATCACCAGCCTGATGCGCGAAACCGGCCTTCAGGAAGGCGACCACTTCCAGGTAATGACCATTCAGGGCCTGGGTGGCACACGCGCGGCCATCGAGGCGGGTATCGAGCGCCTGACCGCGATGCTGCCGGCCGCCAACGCCTGTGTACGCGAACCGATTCCCGCTTCCGAGCTGACCCTGGCAGTTCAGTGCGGCGGCAGTGACGCCTACTCCGGTATTACCGCGAATGCGGGCCTGGGTGCGGCGGCGGATATCCTGGTGCGCCAGGGCGGCACCGTTATTTATTCAGAAACCCCGGAAATCTACGGTGCGGAGCATCTGCTGACCCGCCGCGCGGTGAGTCCGGAAGTTGCACAGAAGCTGGTAGACCGCATCAAGTGGTGGGAGCACTACACCGAGATGAACGGTGTGGAGCTGAACAACAACCCGTCTCCGGGCAACAAGGCCGGCGGCCTGACCACCATCGCGGAGAAATCCCTGGGTGCGCAGGCGAAGGGCGGCACCACTGCGCTGCAGGATGTTTACCTGTACGCGGAGCAGGTGCGCAAGAAAGGCCTGGTATTTATGGACAGCCCTGGATTCGACCCGGTTTCCGTCACCGGCCAGGTGGCAAGCGGTGCGAACGTGGTGTGCTTCACTACTGGCCGCGGCTCTGCATTTGGTGGCAAGCCGGTACCGAGTATCAAGCTGGCGAGCAACTCGAATCTTTTCGAGCGTATGCGTGAAGATATGGATGTCGACTGCGGCGGCATCCTCGACAAGCGCTACAGCGTTGCCGAGTGCGGAGAGATGATTTTCCAGCACATTCTGGCGATTGCTTCCGGCGAGCAAAGTGCCAGTGAGAAACTCGATTACGGTGATAACGAGTTTTTGCCTTGGCATATTGGGGCTGTTGTCTAAGCTCGCTCTGTAATAAAAAAAACCGGCCTTTTGCCGGTTTTTTGTTTCTTTGGTATTGGTGGTTTGGAAGCTGGCGCGGTGGCGGCAATGCACCGGGGATTTGTTTTCAAAACCGCTGTGAATACATCCATGTACGCTGCGTCGGCGACGTCCCTGTCGCCGA